>JACMOQ010000063.1 GCA_014377905.1 Acetobacteraceae bacterium
CAAGGGCTGGGGCGCTGCCCCAGACCCCGCCAGGGAAGGTCCCTGGACGCCGAACCCGAAGAAAGAAAGCAGGGAAAAAAGAAGGGGGCTTAGGGAGTGGTTCAATCCAGTACCTCAGCCCCCCTTCTTTATTCCCGGCTACCCTTAACGGTTGGGGTCCGGGGCCCGGCCCCGGCGGGGGTCGAGGGGGCAGCGCCCCTCGCCTTGCCTTCCTTCCCTCCCGCCATGCGATCAGCAGACCTCCGATCTGCGCCATGCGGGCATCAAGGACCCTCGTGCGGTGTGGGGTTTCGGGTTAGGCAGGGTGCGAAGAATTTGTCCGAGAAGGCGTGAAAATCCGTGAGAAAGAGCCTCGAAGCCCTGCTTCCCAGCATTGACAGTGTAGAATCCGGTCTGGAGTCGGTGGGCTATATCCCGTCTCGGCAGATTTCGACCGCGTTGTTTTTGGCGGTCCGGTTACAGAAGCCGATTTTGGTTGAGGGTCCGGCCGGCGTTGGCAAGACTGAGCTTGCCAAGGCGACGGCGCAGCATTTGGGTCTGCCGTTGATAAGGATGCAGTGTTACGACGGCTTGGACGAAAGCAAGGCATTGTATGAGTGGAAGTATGGCAAGCAGCTTTTGTACACCCAGATTTTGAAGGACAAGATGGGTGAGGAGTTGCGGGCGTATGAAGGCATGGATGGCGCGCTGGATAAGTTGAATGAGTTTGATGACTTGTTCTTTTCGGAACGCTTTTTGGAGCCGCGTCCGTTGTTGCGGTCATTGCGCGAACCAGGCGGTGCGGTGCTGCTGATTGACGAAGTTGATAAAGCGGATGAGGAGTTTGAGGCATTTTTGCTCGAAATTCTGTCCGATTATCAGGTGACGATCCCGGAACTGGGCACGGTTGTCGCGATGGTGCCGCCGATTGTGTTGCTGACGTCCAATGCCACTCGCGATTTGGGTGATGCGATGAAGCGTCGCTGTTTGCATCTGCATATTGGCTATCCGGACGCCAAGCTCGAAGAAAAGATCGTCAAGACCCGCCTGCCGCATGTCGAAGATCACTTGCGTAGGGAACTGGTGTCGTTTGTGCAGCAATTGCGCTCGATGGATTTGCGCAAGCTCCCGTCAGTCAGCGAGACATTGGATTGGGCGCGGGCGCTGTTGTTGCTCCATGCCAGCCATCTTGAGGTTGATCTGGTGCGCGACACTTTGAACGTGCTGCTGAAGTTCGAGCAGGACATGGATGCCGGCAACAAGCAGGTGCTGGCGTTTATCGAAAAGGCCAAGACCGAAGCGTCGTACTAGCACCATGAACGACGTCATCCTCCGTCTTTTGCGTGCCGCCCGCGGTGGCGGCGTGCGCATTTCGACCGCCGAGATGCTGGACGCTTTTGAAGCGGTGGAGGCGGTGGGCTACGATGATCGGCAGGTCCTGCGCGACTCGCTGACCCTTACCCTCGCCAAGACGATCGAGGAACGTGCGTCGTTCGAAGTTATTTTCGACACGTATTTCCGCCGGGAGGCGTTGGCGGGCGGCGCCACGCCAACGGCTGAGGAATCGCACCAGAACGCTGCCGATATGGAGGGCATCGAAAGCAAGCTCGCCCAGCGGCTGATGCAGGACGATCAGGCTGGTGTGGCAGCGATGATGGAAGCGGCCGGCGAAGCGGTGGGGGCGTCCAACATCCGTTTGTTCACCCAGACCAATTTGTTCGCCCGTCGCATGCTTGACCGCATGGGCTTGCCGGAGCTTGAGCGCGAGATCACCAATTTGCGCGAACTTGGCCGGGAAGAAATCGCCGCCCGTTTGGAAGCCGCCCGCAAGGCGCTGGGTGATCAGGCGCGATCGTTCATGGAACGCCAGCTGACCCTGTTCGCGGCGGGTGCGACCAAGGAACTGCGCGAAAACGTGCTGCGCAACGTAAAGTTGTCGCAGTTGGACCGGCGCGATTATCAACGCATGCGCGGCCTGGTGCGGGACATGGCGCTGCGCATCGCGTCGCGTTACTCCCGGCCGAAGAAGGTCGATATTCGCGGCCATCTCGACATCCGCCGCACGCTTCGCCGCAACATGGCGCATGAGGCAATTCCGTTCCGCACCGTGTGGAAGCGCAAGAAGCTCGAAAAGCCGAAAATTCTTGCGATTTGCGACGTGTCGGGTTCGGTCGCCCAGGTGGCGCGCTTTCTGCTGATGTTTCTGTATGCGCTGACTGATACGCTCGCCGGCATTAAATCTTATGCGTTTTCATCCAAGCTGATCGAGGTCAGCCATATCCTTGAAGGCGAGGATATCGACGAGGCGATCACCAAGATCCTCAACGATGTCGGCTTCGGCTCGACCAATTATGGCCGCGCGCTGGAGATTTTCAGCGATACCGCGTTGCGCCATGTCGATCGCCACACCACGGTGATCATCCTCGGTGACGGTCGCGGCAACCGCAATCCGCCGCGCACTGATCTGATGAAGAATTTATTTGACCGTGCGGCGCGGGTGATCTGGCTGAACCCCGAACCCAACCCGCTTTGGGGCACCGGCGACAGCGACATCTACAAATACATGCCGTATTGCCATCTGGTGACAAGCTGCAACACGGTGGCGTCTTTGGAACGGGTGGTGGACGATATTCTGCGGTCGGCGCAGTAAACGTCAGGCGTTGGCTTCAAGTAACAACCGCAACCCTTCCAACAACTGCGCCGGCGACGGCGGACAGCCGCGCACCACCAGATCAACCGGAACCGTGCTGTCCACCCCGCCATGGATCGCGTAGCTGCCCTTGAACACCCCGCCATCCACCGCGCAATCGCCAACGGCCACGACGAATTTCGGGTCGGGCGTCGCGTCATAAGTGCGCCGCAAAGCGTCCTGCATGTTGCGGGTGATTGGCCCGGTCACCAACAGCACGTCGGCATGGCGCGGACTGGCAACGAAACGTAATCCGAACCTTTCCAGATCATAGACAATCCCGTTCAGCATGTTGATTTCAAGCTCGCAGCCATTGCAGCTTCCAGCATCGACCTGCCGGATCGCAAGGCTGCGCCCCAGCCGGCGTTGCGACGCCGCCGCCAGCCGGTCGGCCAGGTCCTGCGTCGCCACATCGCTTACCGCCTGCGGTGCAACCGTCAGCGGGCGATGGCGCAAGGTGCGGGCAATAGTGCGCCAGACCATTACAAATCCACCCCGGAATACGAACAATTGAACGATTTATTGCACAACGGAAAATCCGCCACGATGTTGCCTTCCACTGCCGCCTGCAACAACGGCCATTGCAGCCAGCTCGGGTCGCGGCAAAATACTGAGGCAATCTGCCCGCCATCCAGCCGCAGCCAGGTCCAGATATCGCCGCGAAAGCCTTCCGCCCAGCCAATCCCTTCACCGGTCGCCAACGGCAGCGGCACGGTCAGCGGCCCCTCAGGCAAACCCGCCAGCAACCGCCGCAACAGATCGATGCTTACCGTAATTTCCGCCGCCCGGATGCGGAACCGCGCATCAACATCGCCCGACTGCAACAGCGGAATCTCGAACGCCATGTCGCTATAGGGCGCATAGCCCGGCGCCCGCCGCAAATCGAAATCACGCCCTGACGCCCGCCCAACAAATCCGCCAGCCGCAAAACGATTGACCAATTCGGTGCGCACCGTGCCGGTGGTTACCATCCGGTCCACCAGACTGGAGTAATCGTCATAGACCCGCAGTAAACCCGGCAATTCAGCCTCAATCGCTGCCAGCGCCGGTAAAATCCCAGCCTCCGCGATATCGCCCGCCACCCCGCCGGGGATCACGCAATCCATCATCAGCCGATGCCCGAACGCGCCAAACGCGGCAGCGAGAACCGCCTCCCGATGCCAGCCAAACCTTGCCGGCAAAAACGCGAACGCCGCATCATTGGCAATCGCCCCGCAATCGCCAAGATGGTTGGCCACCCGTTCCAACTCCGCCATCACCGCCCGCAATGCCACCGCGCGTGGCGGTGCCTCAACCGCGGATGCCGCCTCCGCCGCACGGGCAAAGGCGATGGAATGGGCCACGGTGCTATCGCCCGACAGCCGCGCCGCAAAGCGTGCCGCTGCCCTCGGCGATTTGCCGCGCATCAGC
>JACMOQ010000504.1 GCA_014377905.1 Acetobacteraceae bacterium
ATTGATAGTAACTAATTTATTAGATAGTATCGAGTTATCAAAATTACGCATGAAAGAAATCATAAAAAACTCACTGTTATATAACAACTTATCTTAATTCTGAACGCGTAGCCATGATTGATGGCTTGTTTGGTGTCGTGGCGCGATGAAGTTGCGGTGGTATGATTTGGTTCCTGCGCAGTTGTCCCGGATCGCGACGCCAGCCGGGCTGCGGGCCATGCAAGGCTACATGTGTGGCTACGCTCGGGAAGCGTGCGCCCGCAGCACCCCAGAAGCGGGGCCTTTACGCCGTAAGAAATCCGAGCTCTTCGCCTTCCAACACGACGCTGGTCAACACGCCGCCAAACACCGCACCGGTATCAATCCCGATCCGGTTGTGCCGAACCTCCGGCGCGCCGCGTGGCGTGTGGCCGTGGACGACCACAGTGCCATGGTTCATTTCGGAATAGAGAAAAGAATTGCGGATGGTGATCAGGTCCTGCGGGATCTGGTCAACGATAGCGACCCCCGGCCGCACCCCGGCATGGGCGAAGAAATAGCCGTCTATCGTGTGCGACAATGGCAGGGCATGCATGAACGCGATGTGATCGGCCGGCACAAAGGCGGGCCAGTCCGGCCGCGGGGCCTCGGGATCGCCGCCCCAGCTTGCCAGCGCTTCCCGCCCTCCGGAAATCATCCAGTCGGTTGCGGCCGCCCCTTCGCCCCCGAGCGCGTTCAGCATGGTGCGTTCGTGATTGCCCATCAAATTCACCGTCGTCACGCCGGCAATCGGATCCCCCGCCGCTAGCCGCGCCACCACACCGCGGCTGTCCGGCCCACGATCGACATAGTCGCCGATATGCACCAGCAACGGGTCCGCCACCGGACGCGCGGCCAGATCGGCACGGATCAGGTCATGCAACGCCAGCAGCCGATCGAGGCAGCCATGAATGTCGCCGATCGCATAAACCCGCCGCCCTGGCGCAAGCCAGCCGGGTGCCTTGACCATGTCCAAACTCATTTTCTTCTCGCTTCGCGTCGCGCAATCCAGGTTGTGCTGACAAAAATAACCGCAGCCCCCAGCATAGTGGTGCTGCTTGGCACATCCCCGAACACAGAAAGCCCGGCCAGCACGGACCAGATCAGGTCGAGAAACTTGATCGATTGTGTTGCCGACACATCAGTCGCCCGCAGCGCCCGGTTGGAGAAATAATGTCCGGCGGTGCCGATCAACCCGCACAGCATGAACAGCGCCCATTGGCCGAGCGTCGGCCACGACCAGTGCAGCACCGCCATAGGGAAACTGAACATGCTGACGGTAATGGATTGCCAGACCACGATCACTTCCGGGCGATCACGGCGCGACAGGGCTTTGGTGATCAGGAACGATCCGGCAAATAGCGGAGCCGATGCCAGCATGAACACCGCATAGATGCCGCCGTCGCCCTGGAATTTTGGCGCCACCACGATCATCACGCCGGCGAACCCGATGGCTGCCGCCACCCAGCGCTCCCAAATCGGTTTTTCACCGAGCAGCACCACCGCGCCCAACATCACAAAAATCGGGCCGGTGAAGCCGATCGCGGTGATGTCGGCCAAGGTCATGTGCGGCAGCGCCATGAACCACAAGGTGATGCCGAGCGTATGGATCACCCCGCGCCACATCTGCCCCTTGAGGCCGCGCGGCGCGTAACTCGCCACCCCTGCCCGCAGGATCAGCGGCAGCATCACCGCCACGCCGCAAATGTAGCGCAGGAACTGGGTCTGGAACGAGTCCATCTCCGTCGTCAGCAGGCGCATAATGGTGTTGAGCACGGTGAACACCAGCCCCGACAGCGCCATCCAGATCATACCGCGCACTGTCGGCGGCAAGGCGGTTGCTGTGTCGCGCAGGGTGCGCAGCAAAATTAACAATGTAAATGCCCGCCGCCGGACTTGAACCGGCACACCCTGAACGGGCTACGGATTTTAAGTCCGCTGCGTCTACCATTTCGCCAGGCGGGCATAGTGTTGCTGTCATTACTTACCACTGAGACGGCACGCAATATCCAACGCCATGCGTAGCAGGTTCTCGCTCGCTTCCGCGGTGCGGAACGCGCTATGGGCCGACAGAGTGACGTTTTCCAGCCCGGCCAGGCGATGGCCTGCGGGCAGCGGTTCGGTGTCGAACACATCGAGCGCGGCATGGCCGATCTGGCCCGTCGCCAGTGCCGCGATCATCGCATTTTCGTCCACCACAGCCCCACGCGCGGTGTTTACCAGCAGCACACCCGGCCGCAATTGCGCGATGCGGGTTGCCGACAGGAAACCCTTGGTGTCGTCGTTCAGCAGCAGATGCAAGCTCACCACCTGCGATTGCGCCAGCAGCGTATCGAGCGCGACGAATTCCACCCCCGGATGGGTTTTGGGCGAGCGGTTCCAGGCGATCACCTTCATCCCCGAGCCGCCAGCAATACGTGCAACCTCGGCGGCAATGCCGCCGAAGCCGATCAGGCCGATTGTTTTACCGGTCAACTGCATCCCCTCGCTACGCGGCCAACCGCCGGCGCGCACGCCGCGATCCATCCGGGCAAGGTCGCGGGCGGCCGCCCACATCAGGGCCACGGCATGCTCGGCCACCGCGGTATCACCATAGCCCTTGATGATGTGGACAGTGATGCCGAGCTCGCCCAGTTCCTCGGGGTTCATGTAACTGCGGGCGCCGGTGCCGAGAAAGATCACGTGCTTCAGCCCGGTGCATTTGGCCATTTGCGCCGTGGGCATGAAGGTGTGGTCGTTCAGCACGAAATCATGTCCGGCAAGGATGGCGGGCAAATCTTCGGCGACAACGTCTTCGGCTGAATTGACCGTCACCGCCGGATCGCCCGGCCGTACCACTGCCTTGAACACTTCTGCGAGCTCAACGCCCGCGTCGAGGAAAATTCCGCGCATGAATGCACTCCCAATCACTTGCCCTGTTTTGCTCGGGCAAGCGTCCGGCTGCAAGTGATGGCTAGGTTGCAGCGATTTCGCTACGTAGGATGCAATGTACAGCGCGCCCCAAATTTCACCCGAAGATCGGCCGCCGACGCGGTGGAATGATGCGCGTCTGTTGCCGCAGGAGCCGGCCGGGCCACGCCCGCCGCGGCGCTGGGGCTGGCGTCTTTTGAGATGGTCATTCGTGCTGGCAATCTGGATGATTGTGCTGGGCGGCGTCGGATTGGTCTATTTCGCCTGGGACTTGCCGCGCCCGGAAGCGGCGCTCGATGGCCGCCGCAAGCCGAGCCTTACGTTGCAGGACGGTTCGGGCCGCATTATCGCGGCTTTCGGCGATGTGGTCGGCGATCCACTGCGCCTGTCAGACCTGCCACGCACGTTGCCTGCGGCGGCGGTGTCTGTCGAAGACCGGCGCTTCTATTCCCATTTCGGTATTGATCCAATCGGCATCGCCCGTGCGTTTTATGTCAACCTCAGCACTGGCCGGCTGGCGCAAGGTGGGTCCACCATCACCCAGCAAGGGGCAAAAAACATATTTCTGACCTCGGCGCGCACCACCAAGCGCAAAGTCCAGGAGGTGATGCTGACCCTGTGGCTGGAAAATCATTTCACCAAGACTGAAATTCTCGAAATCTGGCTCAACCGGATCTATCTCGGCTCGGGTGCCTGGGGGGTCGATGCGGCATCGCGGCTTTATTTCGGCGTTTCGGCGCGGGAGGTGAATTTGTGGCAGGCGGCGTTGCTTGCCGGGCTGACCAAGGCGCCGTCGCGTTTTTCGCCGCGGGTCGATCCGGTGGCAGCGGCGAAACGGGCGCGCGAAGTGTTGGCCGCGATGGTGGAAACCGGGGCAATCACCGCTGCCCAAGCCGCCCAGGCATCGTCGCAGATCGTGTTTCCGCCGCGCGGGCCGTCGGCGGGTTGGTATGCAGACTGGATTGCCGAGCAGGCCCAGCCGATGCTGCCCGATGGTGCCGACGCGGTGGTCAGCACCAGCCTCGACGCGCCGACCCAGGCGATTGTGCAAGCGACGCTTGAAGCCTTGCTGGATGGGCCGGGTGCGGCCGCCAATGTCAGCCAGGGGGCAGTGGTGGTGTTGGACCCGACCAGCGGCGCGGTGCTGGCGATGGCGGGGGGACGCGATCATCGCACTTCGCCCTATAATCGCGCTGTGGTGGCGCGTCGGCAGCCCGGATCGTCTTTCAAGCCGTTTGTCTGGCTTGCCGCGCTGGAAAAAGGTGCGCGACCGGATGACATCGTGCTCGACGCGCCGATCCGGCTGGGGACCTGGTCGCCGAGCAATTTCGACGGCAAATTTCGCGGTGAGATCAGCCTGGAGGAAGCGCTGGCGCAATCGGTCAACACCGCCGCGGTGCGCCTGACGTTGCAGGTCGGCGGGCCACGGGCGGTGATCGCGGTCGCCAGACGCCTCGGCATCAGCAGCGCCTTGCCGCCCAATGACACAATCGCTTTGGGCACCGGGGAGGTCGGGTTGCTGGAAATGGCCGGCGCCTATGCGAGTTTCTTCAATGGTGGGCGGCTGGTAACTCCACATGGCATCCACTCGATCGTCGCGGATCGATCACGGTTGAGCTTGAACCAGCCTGAGCCAACCCAGGTGATCAACCCCGACCTTGCCGCGATGATGGTGCGGATGATGGGCGCGGTGGTGGTGCGCGGCAGTGGCAGGGCGGCGGCCATGCCGGGGCGTCTGGTTGCTGGCAAGTCTGGCACGACCCAGGATTTCCGCGATGCTTGGTTTTTGGGCTTCGTCGGCGGCAATTCTGGGCCGGGCCGGATCATCGGGGTATGGCTCGGCAATGACGATAATCGCCCGATGACGAACGTGACCGGCGGCGGATTGCCGGCGAAACTGTTTCATGACATCGCGGAACAACTACCGTGAACAACGATCGGGTGATGGCCGGGATTGGTCTCGGGGTGCTCGCCTACGCGCTGTTCTCGGTGCATGACGCGACCAACAAGTATCTGGTGGCAACCCTGCCGGTTTGGCAGATATTGTTCTTCCGCAGCGTGACCATTGTGGTCGTGTGCCTAGCGGTCGGACGGCGCAAGCTGTTGATCAGGCTGGTGGAAACACCATTGAAAGTGCCCCTGGCGGCGCGCGGATTACTGACCCTGGTGGCCTGGCTGTGTTACTACACCGCGGCGCGGTATCTGCCCTTGGCGCAGTTGCTGACGCTCTATTTCAGTGCCCCGATCCTGACCACCTTGCTGGCCAAACCGCTGTTGGGGGAACATGTCAGCCCGGTGCGCTGGGCGTCGGTGTTGCTCGGCTTCGTCGGCGTGGTGATCGCTGTCGATCCGGTCGGTATGCAGGCAAGCTGGCCGATGCTGCTGGTTTTGGTCGCCGCCGCGATGTGGGGCTATGCCATTATTCTCATGCGCCAGATTGCGAGGAAGGAGCCGTCGATTTTGCAAATGCTGGTGCAGAACCTGACCTTCCTGGTGTTGACCGGGGCGCTTTCGATGTTCACCTGGGTGTCGCCAAATCCGTTCGAATTGCTGCTGCTATTTGCCATTGGGGTGATCGGCGGGATCGGGCAATATTTCCTGTTCGAAGGTTCGCGATTGGCGCCGGCTGCTGTCATGTCGGCCATGGAATATACCAGCCTGCTCTGGGCGTTCGTGCTGGGCTATATGATTTTCGGCGACATCCCGACCTTGCCGGTCTGGATCGGGGCGGCAACCATCCTGGCATCGGGCGTGCTGCTGGTGGCGGGCGAACGGACGCGCAGAACATAAGACAATATGCGGGGCGGCGCGCTATTTCTTACCGTACCCAAACAACCGTGCCAGCAGTCCAACATTTTTGACCGGTGTGCCGGCGCTGGGCGCGCGTGCGACATGGGGTCGGATGACCGAAGGCGGCAGCGCTTTGCTCATCAGATGGCCACCCGTATCGCCCTCCGAAATCCGCGCGATCTGAAAACGCAGGATCGCGGCCGATGTCGGGTCGGGGTCGCTCTGCAAAAGGATGTCGGCGTGCATCTTGGCGCGGTCAAAATGGCCAACGCGCCGCAATACGTCGATTTTGCGCATGCGGGCGTGCGCTGTCTCGGGTGTTCCCCAGGCACGGATTGCGCTCAGCCGCTGGACCCGGGCGGCTTCATTATTGTCGGCATCGTCTTCTGCCCAAGCCGCCTGCAAAAATACTGTCCCGCGCAAATGCGCCGCGCATAGCCTGGCCCAGCGCAAATGCGGGCGGATATGAGCGTTATGGCGTCCGAGCCAACGGTAATTCTCTGATCGAACGATTTCGGCCGCCGAAAGCGGCAAGGCGGTCAAATCGGGCGCCGCTGCGCCACAATTGCGGCAGGTCTGCACCCATTGACCAAGGGTCGATCGTGCCGGCTCGCCGGGGCGGAAGTCGAGATCGGGTGCGCCCTCCGCCATCGGGATCGCGAAGGGTGGACGGGTTGCGGTACCACAAACGGCGCAAAGGCGACGGTCTGGTTTGGCCATGCCGACTTTATTATTATCACGGCACCAGCGCCGTCATAATATCGTAATGGTTGCATGAATTCTGTCAAATCCGGTGGTCGGAAAATGGTCGATACACGCACAGGGTATAAAACCCTGGCCGTTTGCGGGCCTAAACCTCGAGCCATTCCTTGCGGATCGCGTCATTGGCCATCAACCCGCCAGGCGTGCCTTCAAACACAATCCGCCCATGCCCCATCACGTAAAGCCGTTTTGAGATTTTCAATGCGATGGTGAGCTTCTGTTCCACCAGTAAAATCGACACCCCACGGCTGGCGATTTCGTCGAGCAGCGTGCCTACCTGCTCGACCAGCTTTGGCGCCAACCCCTCGGTGGGTTCGTCGATGATCACCAGATCCGGATCGCCCATCAAGGCCCGGCACATGGTCAGCATCTGCTGTTCGCCACCCGACAGCACGCCGGCTGGGTTGTCCTGGCGTTCTCCCAGATTGGGGAATAATTTATAGACGTCCTCGAAATTCCAGCGTCCGAATACGCCAGCACGCTTGAGCCCGAGTTCGAGGTTCTGCCGCACCGTCAGGCCCGGGAAAACCTGCCGATCTTCCGGAACGTAACCGATGCCGGCATGGGCAATCTGGTCCGGCCGCAATCCGGCGATGGAGCTGTTTTTGAAGCTCACCTTCCCGACCGGGGCGACCAACCCCATGATCGCCTTGCAAGTGGTTGACCGGCCAACCCCGTTGCGGCCAAGCAGGCTGACGATCTCGCCTTCCCCGATGCTGATATCGACGCCCTGGAGGATGTGGCTTTTACCGTAATAGGCGTGCAGGTCTTGAACTTCGAGCATCAGTGTTGATCCGTCCCGAGATAGGCTTCGCGCACCGCGGCGTTGCCGCGGATGGCGGCGGGGGCGTCAGACGCAATAACCTCGCCATAGACCAGCACCGTCACCCGGTCGGCGAGGCCGAAAACCACGCCCATATCGTGTTCGACCATCAGCAGGGTTTTGCCTTCTGATACCTTGCGGATCAGATCGACGGCATAGTCGGTCTCGCTATGGCTCATCCCAGCGGTCGGTTCATCAAGCAGGATGATGTCGGCACCACCGGCGATGGTGATGCCGATTTCGAGCGCGCGCTGTTCGGCATAGGATAGCAGGCCGGCGAGCAAATTGCGTCGCGCGGTGAGGTTGAGCTTTTCGAGCAAAGCCTCGGCAGCCTCAGTCAGCCCTTTCTGGCGGCCGAGCAGGTGCCAGAACGAATAGCGATAGCCCTGCGACCACAGCAGTCCGCACCGGATGTTTTCAAACACGGACATGCGCGGGAAGATCGAGGTGATCTGGAAGCTGCGCGACAGGCCGAGCCGGTTGATTTCCTGCGGCGCAAGATCTGCTGTCGATTGACCGTTGACCGTGATGCTGCCGCCCGAGATCGGAAAGCGGCCCGAGATCAGGTTGAACAATGTGGTTTTCCCGGCCCCGTTCGGGCCGATGATAGCGTGGCGCTCACCTTTGGGGATGTTCAGCGTCACGCCGCGAATAATCTCGGTGCGACCGAAGCTTTTCCGTACATCATTCAGCGCAATTGCGGTCATACCACGACCCCCTGGCGCTTGGCGTCTTCGATCAGGGCATCCCAACGCAGGCGAAAGCGGCGGGCTTCGATCCGCAGCCAAAACGCGCCGCCGATCAGGCCAAGCAGGCCGATACCCCAAATGACCGGCGACCCGGTATCGATCAACGTTCCCGCGATGGCGAATTTCTTGCCCTGGGCGGCGCCGATGGTAATATTCGATGCCAGTTCAACCATCAGCACAAAGCCAAGCATCACGCTTAACGCTGCCGGGAACGCCCGCAGATAGGGAACCACAAGTTCGCCCAGCCGACCGATGCGACGAATGGGCGTGTGCATTCCGATCAACCCGATCAACCCGACCGGGGCGAACATTACCATCACGATGAACAGCACGCCGACATAAAGCAGCCAGGCACTGGAAATCAGGCTTACGCCGCTTTGCAGCAGCACCACGACAATGGTGCCCAGGATCGGGCCGAAGAATCCACCGGCGCCACCAATATAGGCCGCCAGCAGCGCATTGGCGGATTTGGCCGCACCGAGCGTATCGAAGGTCACAATTTCGTAAATCATCACGTACAGCCCGCCGGCGATGCCGGCGAAAAACCCAGACAGGGTGAATTGCAGCAACCGGACAATACGCGGGTCGTAACCAACGAACTGGGCGCGCTCGAAATTATCCCGCGTGGCATTGGCGATGCGGCCAAGCGGGGTTTCGGTTTGCAGTTTCATCAAGGACGCAGCAATGAAAGCCCAAATCAGCACCAGGCAATAGACCTGCCAGGGGGTGGCGTAACTGATGCCGAACAGGGAGGTGCCCATGACCCGATCGATGCTGATGCCACCTTCGCCGCCGAAAAACGCCATGAACATCAGCGCGGCGGCGGAAACCAGCTCACCCAGCCCCATGGTGATCATCGCGAATGCCGTGGCGCGCTGCTTGGTGGCAAGCCAGCCCAGCAGGTAGCCAAACACCAAACCACCCAACCCGCCGACCAACGGCACCAGTTCGATTGGCATCCAGAAGGTCCCCGCCTTCACCGCATTGATCGCATGCGCGGTGCAATAGGAGCCAAGGCCGAAAAGGACCGCGTGGCCAAAGGACAGCAGCCCGGCCTGGCCCATCAGCATGTTGAACGACAGGGCAAAGATCGCCATCACCCCGATTTCGCTCAACAGCGTGAGCGCAAATCCGGAATGGCGACCCTTGGTCCAATCATAAAACAGGAACGGGACGGCGAGCAGAATGATTGCGGCAAGCAGCCACAGCCAGTTACGGCGAACAAAGCTCATGTATCACGCGTTCCCATCAGGCCACGGGGTCGGAAGACAAGGATCAGCACCATCATCAGGAAGGGCAGCAAGGCCCCGATGCGGGGTAGGGTGACAGTCAGCACTTCGGCGAGCGGGGTTTGCGACGTGACGATGAAGCCGAATTTGGCCAGCAGATCGGCGAGCGACACATCGAACACCACCGCGAAGGTTTGAATGAGCCCCATCAGAATTGATGCGATGAAACAGCCGGTCAACGACCCAAGGCCGCCGAACACCACCACGACGAACACGATCGGACCCATGGTAAAGGCCATCGCGGGTTCAGTGACCTGATAATTGCCGCCGATAACCCCCGCGAGGCCCGCAAGCGCGGTGCCTGCCGCAAAAACCAGGGTGAAGATGCGCGGCACGTTATGGCCAAGCGCGCCAACCATTTCCGGATGAGTGAGGGCTGCCTGGATAACCAGGCCAATCCTGGTGCGGGTCAGGCCCAACCAGATTGAGCCGAACATCATCCCCGAAATCAGCAGCATAAAGGCGCGGTAAGCGGGGAAGTTGGTGCCGTAGATCGAGAATAACGGGAAATCGAGCAACGCCGGCACCCGGTAGGGCACAGGCAGCAGGCCCCAGCCCATTTGCACACCTTTTTCGATGATAAGCGCGAGGCCGAAGGTAAACAGCAATTCCGCGATATGGCCGTTACGATGCACGCGTCGCAGGCCCCACATCTCAATCGCCGCGCCAACCAAACCACATAGAATTGGGGCAATGATCAGCGCCGGCCAGAAGCCGACATACAGGCTGATCGTATAGGCAAAATAGGCGCCCAGCATGTACGCGCTGGCATGGGCGAAATTAAGCACCCCCATCATGCTGAGGATAAGGGTCAACCCGCTTGCCAGCATGAAGAGCAACATGCCGTAAACGAGCCCGTTGAGGAGCGAGACGATGAATACTTCCATGGAATGAAACCCTGTGAGGTGATGCCCGCGCAAAGCTGCGCGGGCATCGATCCATCAGGCGCTGGGGCGCTTCATTTTGCAGGTGCTGGGCTGATTGACGTCCTTGGACTGGATCGTTGCCGTGGTTGCCCACCCCAGACCCGTGCCTTCGGCGTCGTATTTCACACCTTTCTTGAACAGGCCGACATAATAGGCACTGATGATCTGGTGATCGTCCTTGCGCATTGTGCTGTCGTAGCCAAGGAAATCCTTCTGCGACAGACCTTCCATTGCAAAGGCGATCTTGGTCGGATCAACCGAGCCGGCCTTGTTTATTGCCGATTGCAGATATTCGAAGATGGTGCGGAACGTGGCGGCGGCGAAATCGAACTTGTGCAGCTGGCGGAAACCGTTGGTGAAGGCTTCGGCTTCCTTGTTGCCGATTTCGGGGGCGATGTTTTCGCCGAACGACATCACCGACAAGACTTTGCCCTCGCCACCGGCGCCAATCGCGGTCGCACCGCCGGCAAGGTGGGCATAGAAGGTGAAGTAGCGCAGATCGGCGCCAGCATCGATGCCCGCCTTGATGAGCAGGTTCATGTCCGGACCCCAATTTCCGGTCACCAGCGCCTGCGCACCCGAGGCCTTGATCTTGGTAATGTACGGCGAGAAGTCTTTGATTTTACCAAGCGGGATCAGTTCATCGCCAACCACGGTAACATCCGGCCGGTTCTTGGCCAGGAAGGCTTTTACGTCACGCTGCACCGACTGACCGAACAGGTAGTCCTGGTTGATCATATAAACCTTGGTGACATCTTTCGGGATCGCGCGTGACATCACTTCGGCCTTCATGCCGACATGAAGGTCAAAGCGGAAATGCCAGAAGCTGCATTGCTCATTCGTCAACTCGGTGGCGACTGCACCGCAGTTGAGATAGATGATGCGATTGTCTGGATTGCGATCGTTATGCTTGTTGATCGCTTCGATCAAGGCGGCGGCGATGTTTGATCCGCTGCACTGCATGATGAAGGGCATGTTCTGATCGGTGGCGCTTTTCAGCGCGATCAGCGCATCGGCCGGGTTCGATTTATTGTCAAACGGCACCAGCTCGAACTTTTTGCCGAGCGCGCCACCTTTGGCGTTCATGTGATCGATGATGTAGTTCATCTGCTTAAGGTTGGCATCGCCAACCTGGGCGAACGGGCCGGACAGCGGGTCGGTGTAGGCAATCTTGATGGTCTGCTGGGCTTGGGCGGTGACGGTCACCCCAAGTGCAAGAAGCACCCCCATAAACATACGCAACCCAAAATTCTGCCGCATGGTCCCGTTCCCCCCGTTTTGCTGATCGCTCGGTAGGTTCCGGCGACACTCGTCCAACACATATCAGACCTGCACACCGCTTGCCAGCGGCAATATTTCAAGCGATTGCGGGCGCAAGCAGTGCCGGCGGTTGCGGCGGCCGGAATGTCCACGCCATCGCCAGCGCGCCCACACCGATGGCGGCCGAGCCGACAAACATCCAGCCATAGCTGCCGCTTTGGTCATACAGCATCCCGCCCGCCCACGGCCCGATCGCCATGCCGACGGTGGATGCCATGGCAACGGCGCCGAACACGCTGCCCATGATCGCGGGGCCAAAATAATCCCGCACCACGATCGCGTAAAGCGGCATCACGCCGCCATATGACAAGCCGAAAATCATTGCGAGTGCATAAAAGCTCGCCGGTTCACGGGTGAACAAATAAAGCAGAACTGCGACGGCTTGCAGCGCGAGGCCGTAAATCAGGATCGTTTTTGCACCGATCCGATCAGCGGCCAGACCGCACAGCACCCGCCCACTGAGCGATGCGAGCCCGGCCGCACTAAACACCGTGGCTGCGGTAATTGCCGAAATGCCGCAATCGACCGCGTAGCTCACCATGTGGAAAATCGGCCCGGAATGGGCGGCGCAACAGGCGAAATGGGTGAAAGTGATGGCGGCGAATTGCGGGGTGCGCATGGCCTGGCCGACAGTGAAGGCAGGGGGCGCGCCAGGTTTGGGTGTCGCGACCGGTTCCGCTGGCGGGCGGCGGATCAGCAGGCCCGCGGGGATGATCAGGCCCCAGGCGAGCAGCCCGATCACCAGCATCGCGGTGCGCCAGCCGTAATTGGCGATGATCACCCCGGCGAGTGGGGAAATCACGCTGGACCCGAGCCCGAGGCCGGCGGCAACGAGCGCGACGGCAAGGCTACGATGTCGGGTGAACCAGCGCGCCGTGACCGCCAACAGCGGCGCATAAAAACTGCCGGCGCCAAAGCCCACCATTACGCCGAAGGTCAGCAGGAACATGGTCAGACTATGTGACTGGCTTGCCGCGATGCAACCCAACCCTTGCAGCACGCCGCCGGCAAGAACCACAATGCGGGTCCCATA
>JACMOQ010000505.1 GCA_014377905.1 Acetobacteraceae bacterium
CCGCCATCTGGTCTTCG
The DNA here is from genome assembly GCA_014377905.1 of Acetobacteraceae bacterium. Classification (GTDB taxonomy): domain Bacteria; phylum Pseudomonadota; class Alphaproteobacteria; order Acetobacterales; family Acetobacteraceae; genus CAITOL01. The sequence goes on from JACMOQ010000505.1 coordinate 18, forward strand.
AAAATGTGGCGGTGGGGCCGGTGGGCAATCGCGATCTTGTCGCGCGGCGGATCAGTGTTGATCTTGGCTGGTTTGGTCTTGGGCCCCAGGTCACAGCGGTGCGGCTTGAGGGGCCGGTTTTGCGGGCTCGCCTTCTCACCACCGGCATCAGCTTTGCCAGTCTTGATCGCCTGATTCCCACGACGAAAACGGTTCGGTTTCCGGCAATCTCGACTGTCATCACCGATGGGAGCGTGTCCATCGTCACGCCGTTCGGCCCTATGCTGGCCAAGGTCGAAGCGATGGGCCGGCTCGACAGGGATTTTCGCGCCGTGGTTCGAACGGCGCCTGCCGCGCTGCGATCGGCAACATGTAGCGGCCAGGCCGGCGCGGCACAAATCGTCGTGACGACGGCGTCGCGCGATTTCGCCGTCTCGGGCTCCGGCCCGGCCGACAGGGTCGAATGCGCTGCGGCCAAGGTGCCAAAACTGCAATGGACGTTTCACCTGGCGGCGCCAATTACGATGGCTTCGGTTTCGGGCAATGTGGTCGCACAGGCGACTGCCGGACAAATGGGGCCTTTGCGGTTTGCCGGCCCGTCTCTCTTGAGTTTGGTCGGTACCGGCACGCCCAAGCAATTCCACGGCAATTGGCGTGTGTCACTCGTCAAGCCGGTGGCTGCGAGGGAATCGGCCGACACCATTGCCGGTGATGGCCGCTTTGACTGGCGGCAAGCGCGCGGCGTCAACATTGCTGGCACCGTCCGCGCCGGAGGTCTTGTTTCTGGCACGGCGCAGACGGCGTTGTCGGTGGCGGGCATGCCGGAGCTGGTTTCGGGGCTGGCCAGGCGATTTGGCGCGGCGACGCGCTCGGTTGACGTAGATGCGCAGTTCACGGCGGCATTGGGCAAGCGTCCACAAATCACGGTATCCAGTGCCGACATACGCGGCGCTGGCGGATCGCTGCTGCGCTTCGTTGGCACCCCGGGCGGGCGCTGGTCCTCGGACGAGGCGACGATCAACGGCCAGATCGCGGTTGCCGGCGGTGGATTGCCGTCGGCCCATATCGAACTTTCGAGTTTGGTTCTGGACAGGGATGGCTGGACGGGTACCGCCGCCGTGATCGTACCGCCGTGGCGCTCAGGAGAGTTGGCGATTGAGGTGCCGGGCATCAATGTCGACCTTGCCAATGGCTTTGCCGATGTGTCGGGCCGGGCAATCGTTTCGACGCGTTTTGGCGGTGCGCAGGTCGATGGGCTGGACCTGCGGCTCGCAATGCGCACCAGCCTCGACGGCGACCATATGACGTACGGCCCGGGCTGTGCTGATGTCGCGGCAACGTCGGTGCGCACCGCGTCCCTGATGATCGAGCACTTTGCTGCCCGGCTGTGTCCCGCCGCCGGCGCGTCGGCACCGGGCCTGTCGGGCAAGGCAATTGCCGGGGATTTCATTGTCGGCGCGGTCGGATTGCAAGGGCAGGCATCGGGACGGGCCTTTGCCATCGATAGCCAGCCTTCGCGGATCTCGCTCGGCGGCAGTCTTGATAGGCCGGTCGTGCGCAGCCCCGGCCTGATTCTGAAATTACGGTCAAACGAAATGGCCGGCGCCGCGGTGGTCGCCGGCATGGTCAGCAGGCAGCCGACGGGATGGACGGGATCCGGGCATATATCAGCCGCCGCCGTGGATTCGCCCGCCGTCCGCATCCGGCGCGGCGCGGCGCAATGGCAACTTGCCGCGGGCGGACTGACGTTTACCGGATTGAGCGCGCAATTGACCGACCCCGCGGTAAAGCAGCGGTTCGCACCCCTGCAATTGGCCGATGCCGACGTCCGCATGATCGAAGGCCGTATCTCGGGCCGGGCCACGATAATGCTCGTCGAGGGCAAAACGCCAATTGCCACCATTCGTGGAACCTATTTGACCGGACCTGGAACAGGATCGGCACAGCTCAATTCAACTCTGTCGTTTTCCAAGAAATTGCAGCCGCTGCAGATCAGCGAACTGGCGCGTGGCTTCGTTGCTAATGTCGATGGCAAGGTAACATCGCACGCCGACCTGACGCTCGACCCGGACGGCTTGCACGGCACCGGCACGATGCAATTCGAAGCCTTGTCACTGGCAACGGCAGCGTTGGGGCCGGTGACCGGCATCGAAGGCACGCTGCATTTCGACGACCTGCCGAAATTCCACACGCTGCCGTCCCAGCTGCTGAACATCGCGTCGATCAATCCCGGCGTGCTGGTCGAAAACGGCGTCGCCAGCTTTCAGATCATAGGCGCCGGCGCGATTTCGGTCGAGGATATGCACTGGCCTTTTGCCGGCGGCACGTTGACTGTGCAGCCGGTGATCGTCCGCGCTGGAGAAATCCGGCGGCGCTATGTCCTCATCGTCGATGGCCTGGATGCCGGGCAGTTCCTGCAGCGTTTCGACCTCAAGAACCTCAATGCCACCGGCCGGTTCGATGGTGTGCTGCCGCTCGTTTTCGCCGGCACCAGCGGGCGTATCGAAGGCGGCCTGCTGACGGCGCGGCCCGAAGGCGGCATGATCCAATATGTCGGCGATGTTGGCCAGGAGAGCATGGGAGCGGCGGCCCGCCTGGCGTTCGATGCCTTGCGAAGCATGCGCTATCATTCGTTGACGTTGGCGCTCGATGGCGATCTTGACGGCGAACTTGTCACCGCGATCGGTTTTACGGGTACCAATCTGGCGCCGGTCAATCTTGGCGGCGCCCTGCCGCTGCGTTCCAATGGTCTGCCGTTCAAGTTCGGCATTACCGTTCGCGCGCCATTTCGGGCGCTGCTGGGGACCGCCGCGTCGTTCAGTGATGCGCGCAGCCTGCTGCGCAACGCGCAGCCGGACCCTGCAAAACCACCCGAGCCATGATGACACGAAAGGGATGGTGTTCGTTCATATTGGCCGTGCTAAGGACAAATTCATGAGAGTGTTGTTGATCGTCATCGCTGCTGCAGCACTTTCGGGGTGCATTCAACTGCGCGCCCCCGACAAGCCTATCGAGATCAATCTCAACGTCACCATCAAGCAGGAAATCGTCATCCGGCTTGAAAAGGACGTCCAGGATCTGATCAAGAAGAACCCGGCAATTTTCTGATGGCTGCAAGAGACATGACCATGCGCCTGCTCCTCCTCGCCGCCTGCGCTTTCGCTTTTGCTGGCCCCGCACTGGCACAAACGGCCGATCCCGTCGTCGAGGCCGGTCGCGCTGCCGGCACCGTCGGCGAACAAAGCGACGGTTACCTGGGTGTCAGGGTTTCGGGTGACGCCGATCTCGCCAAGCGCGTAGCGCATATCAATATCCAGCGCCGTGCCGTTTACACCGATACGGCAGCGGCCAAGACCGGGGTGACCGTTGTCGATGTCGGCGCCGCGACCGCGTGCCAATTGTTCCAGACGCGGGTGCCAACGGGGCAATATTACCGCACTCCGGAAGGCCAGTGGCGCAAGCGCGAGACCAGCGCGCCGATCGCCTTGCCCAGCTATTGCGGTCGATAATTTGCCGGATTATGCTGTGGCAAATACCTCACCCAGGCTGAAAACCACTGTTTTTCCGTCAACGACGCGCCGACTTGAAGGCGATCGTCAATCGATTTTCACAAAAGCCATTTGACTGGGACATGCGAGAGCATTGCCAGGACCAGGCGTTGAAGCGGACCGGTACCCGGTTCGTGGCGGTGCACCATTTCACCGGCCTCGGTGTGTTCGATCCATTCGAGCCGCCGACCCGCCAACCGCACCTCATAGGCGATATCGGCGGCCGTATTGCAGAACATGTCCTGCAACCGTCCGGCAAGCACTGGGCTGTCTATGATCAACCCCATTTCGGTGTTCAGTCGCAGCGACCGTGGATCAAAATTGAACGACCCGACGAACAGCCGCTGCCGGTCAACGGTAAAGGCCTTGGCATGCAGTGCCGATCCGCTTGACCGGAGGATGGTACCGCTCTTCACACCGCTGCGCTGCTTGCCGAATTTCAACCGCGCCTTGTGATGCGGATCACGCGGCTTCATCTCCCACAGCCGGATACCTGCAACGAGCAATGGCCGGCGGCACTGCGCATAGCCCGTGTGGATCATCACATGGCTGCTCGCCCACACCGAATTGGTCATCACCTGCAAATCGGCACAGGCCGCCGCCATCGCGGCAAAGGCGCGCGTTCCCGCTGCCGTGAGAACAAAATAAGCCGATACAATCCCCAGATGCGATTTCGGCTGGCCGATCGCCGCCGCCAGCCGGGGCCCCAGCAACGCCGTGTCGTCAAGCTTGCCGAACGCCTTGGCGGGATCGTCGCTCATCACCGTCACGACGGCCCATTCGAGCGGCAGCCGACCGGCGACGAGTTCGGTAACGATGCTGCTGCGCTCCGCCTCGGCATAGCGACGCGCCAGTGGCGACTGCTGCACTGCTGCAACCTCGCGGTGCAAGGCCGCAAGCCGGCCCGGCGGCGGCGAGGGCAGGATCAGGTGCGCCGGATAGGCTGAAGCTGACGCCCAATAGCGGTCAAAATCACAAGACACATCGGACACCGTGCCACCGATGCCGAATGCATCGAGATCAACAAACGACGCGTCGTGAGCGGCGTCAAAATATTCGTCACCGACATTGCGGCCGCCAACAATCATCGCCTGATTGTCGGCAATGAAGCATTTGTTGTGCATGCGCCGGTTGAGCCGCGGGAAATCGAGCAGATAACCGATCGCCTTGGGCCGCCGGATGACGAACGGATTGAATAGCCGGACCTCCAGATTGGCGTGCCGATCAAACGCCGCCAGAATTTCATCAAGCCCGGCGACGCCATTGTCATCAAGCAGCATCCGAACACGCACGCCGCGATCCGCCGCCGCGCGCAACGCATCGAGCAGCAACAAGCCTGACACATCACAGCGCCAGATGTAATATTGCAGGTCAAGGCTGCGTTCGGCGCGGCGCACCAGGTGTAACCGCGCGGCAAATGCCTCCAATGCGTCATCCAACAGATACACACCCGTCAGGCCCGGATGACAGACAAACAGTGGCGCCGCAGCGCAGCCCAATCGCGTATTTTCTGTACCGGTCAATGCGCGTGTTTCAATGCGGAGCCGCAGCGGTGGCAACGGGTTCAGCAAGCGCATCGCCGCCGCCAGCAAAAGCGCGCCGCCGATAAGGGCAAGCATGGTTGTCACGCGCCGGGAGGCCAACCCAGCCGCACCCAGACCGGCAAATGATCGGACGCCACCGCCGATCGCGCACTATGGTGCACGCCGGCTGCCGCGACCCGCAGGTCAGGACTGACGAAAATGCGGTCCAGCGAAGCCACCGGCAACCGTGAATGAAATGTGGGGCCCGTCGGCACGGCGCGATAGCATTTGCCAAAATCGCCAGCGGCCCCCGCCGTCGCCCGCCACTGGTTCATGTCCCCCATGATCAACACCGGCAGAACTTCGGCCTGGCGCGCAAGATGTGCCATCACCGCTGCCACTTGCCGGCGCCGCCAGAATCCCGACAGGTCAAGGTGCATCCCGACGACCCGCAGCGGCCGGCCAGCAATTCGCAGATCGGCCAACACCGCGCCCCGCGGCTCGAAAGCCGGAATCGGCAGAATCGCATGGCGCACGGTTTCAACGCGCGGCGACACCAGAATCGCATTGCCATGCCAACCGATTGACGCCGGGCGTGTATCGAAATCCACCGGCTGCCAGCCATGGGCAGCGATCATCTCCAGCGGCAGCGCGCAAACCCGCTCGCCAAATCGCCGGTCGGATTCCTGCAGGACCACAATATCGGCCGCCAGTTCGGCAATGACTGCCAGCGTGCGTTCGGGGCGGCGGACCATGTCCGTGCCGATCGCCTTTTGGATATTGTAGCTCGCGGCAACAATCTGCCGTTCGGCATTTGGCACATTCAATTTAGTACGATCGTTGATTGGCGCCGTCATTGGCTAAAGCGCAAAATTCTTTGCGCCATGGCCGGAAAGGCGAACAGACACACGACGACAAATGCAGCGAGTTTGAGCCTTGATCTCATTTCGTTCCTAATGAGTTTACCGCATCGGCTGATTGATGGTCACGATAAACAGGGCACCTCACACTCAGCAGCGCTATGTGAACAACGTCAAGAACGCGTAGCGCTAAGATCAAGAACGAAAGCAGCACAGGGCAGCCGGATCGACATGCCTGCGTCAAGTGCGTGCGGAGAGTGCGACGGCCGTTGCCGATTAATCAGTGCGATAGCAACACCGGGGGCGACGCCTTCGTCAGTAAAGTCTTGGTCGCGACACATACGATAAAATCGCGGAACCGTAAATGCCTGTAAGCACCCATCACCAGCCGTTTAGTCCGTCGCTGTCCCGACCGCGAGCCTCACGGCAGCTTGGCACTCGTGGGTGGAAACTACGGATAGTGCCTGCGCACGCCGGCTCCCATTCACTATAATAGGAAATCGACTTTGGATCAGTTTTTTCCTGAACAGAGGCCGTAGCTTACGGGGAAACGTTGGCGATGAATTGGGAGTAGATGCGCGTGCGATTTGGCCAACATCACTCCGAAGACGGCGATCGTTGGCAAAGCCGTTCCTGTAAAATGCTGCGCGAGGGTCAAGCAATAGTGACAAGACGTCTGCATTCTGAACGCCATCTGGTCTCAAGGATCGGCTGGCTGCGTGCGGCTGTGCTCGGGGCCAACGATGGCATTGTCTCGACGGCAAGTCTGATCATCGGCGTAGCTGCGGCGGCGTCGAAGCCTGGTGACATTCTGATCGCTGGGGCGGCCGGTCTTGTCGCGGGTGCAATGTCGATGGCGGCCGGCGAATATGTTTCCGTCAGTTCGCAGTCCGATACCGAACAAGCGGATCTAGGCCGCGAGCGGGCAGAGCTTTCTTACGACGCCGAAGCCGAAACCTCCGAGCTGGCGGGACTTTACATCAAACGCGGTGTGGATGCCGCGACGGCGGACATAGTCGCCCGGCAGCTGATGGCGAAAGACGCGCTCGCCGCCCACGCACGAGACGAACTCGGCATCTCGGAAATGACGACCGCTCGCCCGATCCAAGCTGCCCTGACTTCTGCAGCGACGTTCACCGTCGGTGCCGCCCTGCCGCTGGCAATAGTGCTCGTGGTGCCTGGAAAATGGTTGGTGGCGACCGTGGCAGCGGCGTCGCTGTTGTTCCTTGCCCTGCTCGGTGCCGTCGGCGCCCGTGCTGGCGGCGCACTGGTGTGGAAGGCGACGCTTCGCGTCACCTTTTGGGGTGCGCTGGCGATGGCGCTGACGGCGGGTATAGGCCTCGCGGTCGGAACGGCAGTTTGATGCGCGCGGCGCGCGTTAGCTCCAACACTGCATTGTTGAGCCGTCGCTGCGGATGACGGCGCTCGAACTTCTTAGCTACATGTGCATTGTCCAGTTCGTGCAGGTCGCGACTGTTATGTAAGAGGTGGCTGGTTCCCGTTGCGCGCCTCAGCTTGACTTTTTCGGGTACGCCCATGGCATGAGTTCGTCGATGCGGCTCATCGGGTGGCCGTTGGCGATGGCGGTGAGGGTGTCGCGGAGATAGGCGTATGGATCGACGTTGTTGAGCTTGCAGGTTTCGATGACGGAGGCGATGCGGGCCCATGTTCGGCCTCCCTCGTCATGGCCGGCGAACAGGGCATTCTTGCGCGTAAGGACCAGCGGTCTGATGCGAATTTCAACCGGGTTGGTGTCCATCTCGATACGGCCGTCGGTCAGGAACAGCACAAGGCCATCCCAATGGCGGTGGATATAACCCAGCTTTTCGCCGAGGC
>JACMOQ010000506.1 GCA_014377905.1 Acetobacteraceae bacterium
CAAAGCTATGATGTGCTCGTCATCGGGGATTCGTTTTCGTTGCGGACGGTGGCGAGTGTGCGGACCAATCCCGGCGGGTTTTGGACCGATCATCTGGCAGCCATGTCCGGGGCGACGGTTGGCGTGGGGTGGGAGGCTAAGTTTCCGGTCGCCCGATATTTGGAATCTGCGAGCTTTCGAGACCATCCGCCGCAGTTTCTCGTCATCGAGCTGGCAGAGCGCAATCTTGCCGTGATCCCTCCTGCGGCCTCGCCCGACTGCTTATTGCCTGCTGCGCGGGCAGTCATTCCAATGGAATCGCGGGTGGTGCCGGGCTCGTTACGGGCGATCCAGCGGCTCGCCCATCATCCCACCCTCAGGGCCGCGCTCGATGAGGCAAATGACGTCATCGCAAAATCGGTTCAACGGCTGGCCGGGCTGGGGGAGTTGGCCAAAGTAGGCCGCGTTATCTTGAACCGATCTGATCTATTTTCGAATGCACTGCCGCATGAAATCCTGCTGTTCGCGGATGATTTCTTGAAAGTAAAGTGGGCGGAGACCGATTTGCGGCGCACCGCCTGCACTATGCGATCCTGGCAGATGGCAGCGGAGGCCAATGGTTTCACCCAGTTGCTGATCCTGATCGCGCCTGACAAGACGACCATCTATCAGCCTTACATGCGGGATCCGATCATCATGCCCGCGTTCATTCCTGCGTTGGCAGAGCGTGTCGGGACCGCCGTATTACGCGCCGATCTTGCGCTCGGTGCAGCCGTCGCCCAAGGACGGAAGGATGTCTATCTTCCAAACGACACCCATTGGGGTAGCGCTGGTGCGCGGATTGCAGCGGAATTGGTCGCCGGTCGGATTTTCGTCCCTATCCCGCTGCAATCCGGCCATCCACCACAGGCTGCAAAACCCCCGCGGCTGTGATTGCGTCGACAACCGCATCGTTCAGCAACGGCCCGGCATCGTAGGGTTCAATCGCGCGATCACGGAATACGACGTACCCGTCCCCCCCCGCCCGCATGAAATTATTGGTCACCACGAGGTAAACCCGGTTCGGGTCGAGCGGGACAAAACTGCCATCGGGCTGGCGCAACGACACCGACACCACCGTTTTGCTGGCGGGGTTCCACACCATTTTCGCCCCGGCGAGTTGCGGGAACGCGCCGGCACCAGCGCGGCCCACGCCATTGGCCAGCGCGGCCAGCAAATCGCTGCCCCGTAGCTTCAAGGTGGCGACCGTGTTGCTGAACGGCAGCATGGTAAGCACGTCACCGATGGTGATCGCCCCTCCGGGCAGGCCGGTCCGCATCCCGCCGCCGTTGATGATCGCTACGTCCGCGCCACGCACTGTCGCCAGCAACGCGTCGGCGACGAAATTGCCCAGCGCGCATTCCCCGATCCGGCAGCCATCATTGGTGACCGGCGCCGACGCTTCCCCAACCTTGCGACGGCGCACCAGGTCCAACTGGGCCGCATAGCCGGCAACCACGGCGGCAACCCTTGGTTCCTCCGGCAGGTCGAGGCCGATATGCCGTGTGTCGCCACCGTAGGCGATAATCCGGTGGTTTTCGTCGAGGTCGATATCCAGCCGCCCAAGATAGCGACCAAAGCAGGCGGCCTGCACGACAACTGCGCGCCCGGCGGGACCATCGAACGCGCCATGCGCGGGTCCTGCCGCCCCGGATTCGCTGTCGGACAGCAGCGTGTGGGAATGCCCGCCGACGAAAACATTTACCCCGGCGATATGCCCGGCCAAGGCGCGGTCCTCCGCGACGCCAAGATGGGACAACGCGATCACCAACTGCGCCCCTTCGGCGCGCAAGGCGGCAACCGAGGTGGCTAGCGCGGCGGCTGGTGGGGTGAAACGCAGATTGGGGCCGGGTGACGATCCGGTCGGGGTTTCCAACGTCGTCAGCCCGACAATGCCGATCTTCACCCCACCTTTTTGCACCATCACATGCGGCTTCAGAAGCCCTGCAAGAGCCGGTTCGTCGGTCGCATCCGTATTGGCCGACAGCACCGGGAATTTCGCCCCGCGCACGAACCGCGCAAGGTTTTCCGCGCCATTGTCGAATTCATGGTTGCCCGCGGTCATCACCTCAGTGCCCAGCAGATGCATCACTGCAAGCTCCACTTCCCCGCGCCACGCGGTGTAGAAAAGGCTGCCCTGGAACTGATCGCCGGCATCGACCTGCAAGA
>JACMOQ010000507.1 GCA_014377905.1 Acetobacteraceae bacterium
CTCGAGCGATAACGCCCTGGTATAACCCGTAAACCCCGCCCGCGCTGCAACCCAAATTGGGGGCCCAGTGGTAGCGAGCATCGCCAGCGGCATCCATGCGGATGGCGACGGGTGGAAAGGTCCCGCGCGGAGCGTTGCCGCCATGTTCTTCACCGGCGATTAGCCGATCGGAGATATGAAAAGCGCCGGCAAAGCTGCCTTCGATGGAAAGAATCCTGGCGTTGATTGACGACCCCAATGCGTGACCGCGGGTGCAACTCAACGCGGGCAACGTGCTCTTGAACCGGCTTTACGGCCCCCAGCGTAGGTAGCACTAACCGACGTGAACAACCGAACGCTACCCGTCACATGCCGCTGGGGGACGGATGGCGATGGTACTCCGGTCAAACCTGGCATCTCTTTCGCCTAGATAGCGACTTGATATGCTGCGACAGGCTCGAGCCAGTAGGTCGACGACATTGCTTGCTCCACGATCAGTTCCCGCATTCCCGGCAGCGCCAGCGACGCTGCGCCGTTGGTCCAACGCCACATCGTTTCGGGCCTATGCCAACCTGCGTCCAGTCGCGGATCTTCGAGCGAAATCGACACGCCATCCACCCGGATAGCCGAAATTGCCACGCCCAGCCGCCGATGATCGTTGCTGGCCGGTTGCAGCTGGGCAGGAATGCCCGCCCGTGTGACAAGCCTGACCTTCCTTGCACCGTGCGGCACTGAAAACCGTGCCGCCGATCCATTCACATCTGGGGCAATGGTTTGGCCGTCAACACACAGGTGCATATCGGACTGAACAGATGTCGCATAGCCATTCGATTTTGCTTCGGCGAGCAACCAGCTGCGGATCGCCGCCAGCTTCGGCCCTGTCACAATTAATTGTGTGCAGGCTTGTGCCTCCCAAACCCGCATTGCAAAATCCGGGTGTAACATCACGGTTGGCCCGCCATTGGTAAAAGCGTGGCGATTGCCGGTGTCGAGATAGCTTTCGGTCGGCAAACCTTCCGCGAGGATTACATCATGGCTCGGCAACTCTACATGCCAGTAAGCAACGCGGTCGGTTTCGACCTGCACGATCGTTGCGCCATTGAGCAAATAGCGAACCGGAACCAAAACCCCATCGACATAGATGGAATGATCCGGTGATAAATTCAGGTCGCGGAATGGCCGTCCTGGCCCAAAGGCTCCGCGCGCGACGCGCACCGGCCAGACATCCCACGGTCGCGGATGGTTACGGCAGTCGGTATCGCGCATGCCGACCCATTTCACTTCGACCAAGCCGCCGAAGACCGACCGTACCATCGTGCCCACGGCCAGGTCCTGTACTGCAACCGACCCGGCGGCAGTCGATATCCGCGTGCCCGTGGCAAAACAGGCGACGGTGATGACGCTTGCACCACCACCCTCGTCGCTCGCGATGAGCGGTCCAAGATTTTGCGCGCCAATGACATTAAGCGTGAAATCGCCCGTGGCGGCATGTAACGTAATCGTGTCAATACCTGTCGTAACCGTATCAGTATTGCTATGCAGCACAGTATCCAGGACGATGGTGTCGCCAAGATCAAAGCCAGATAAAACGACGGTTGGCATGACCGAGCCGTCAAAATCGAAGATGCCGTCGGTGCCAGCCGCGAAGCTTACGCCGCCGGATATGACAGCGTCACCGACAAACTCGAACTTCCCGCCACTCAGCGTGATACCGATGGCAGCACCGCCGGCGGATACGAACATTTCCCCGCCACTATTGACCTGTGTAGCACTCGCGGTGCTTGCCGAACCAACAAGCAGCGAGCCGCCGAGACCCAAGATCGAGCCGAAACTATTGCCGCCGTCCAGTCGTTGCTGCCCGCCCAGAATTACAAGGCCGCTTGTTGTGCCGCCGGACGCAATATACGCAAGTGCCCCAGCGCTGATCGTCGTCCCGCTTGCCACTCCGCCCCCACCAACGACGATGTCGGCCAAGGCGCCAGTCAGGACACCACCAATGAAGGTGCCACTGACGATCACAACGCCATCATGCACGATTGAGCCGCTCGCGGTGCCACCCGGATTGATTGTTTCGGTACCCCCTTGGTTGACTTGGGTAGCGCTGGCAGTGCCGCCCGACAATACATTCGCGTTACCGCTGCTGTTGACTGTCGTACTGCTCGCCACGCCACCTGAATTGATCGTCTCAGTGCCGCCACTATTGACGGTTGTGTCGTTTGCGATACCGCCGGACAATACATACGCAACGCCGCCGCCATTGACCGTGGTTGCGTTTGCCACGCCACCCGCATTGACCAATTCGGTCCCGCCGGAATTGAGAACGGTGAAGTTGGCGACTCCCCCTGAGGCGACTGTCAGGAAGTCGCCATTGCTGACGACGATGCCATTGGAGGTTTGGCCGCTGCCGACGATAAGGTTTGACATTGCTGGGGTCCGTTAGGTTAGGTAAGCCGCATGCGGCTGCGTCGTCGTATGTCCGGCGAAACCCGGAATGCGGCGGATGGTCTGGGTCACGGCACTGGCAGTGATCAGTCGCGAACACTCAAAATGTCTGGAAGTCCCGGCATGGCGGGGGCACCAGAGAAAATCGTGATGGTCAAAGCGATGTTTGGTATCATTCCAGCACGAATTACAGGCGTGCCAGTTAGTCACCCGGTATGGCGTCGCGAATTCGTTGGTCGGATGGGTGAAACCGCTGATCAGGACAACCGGAGTGCCGGCGGCCCATGCGAGCCAGGTTAACCCGCTCGATAGCCCGATAAAGAAATCCGCGTGACGCAGAAGGCGCGCCCGCTCGACCAGTGGGCGATCGCCAGTTTCATCCTCGGCACCATGGGGGATCTGTGTCCACATCAACCCGCTCCCATGAGCAGGCTTCTGATCGATGCACAAAACCCGGTAGCCTGCCGCCCGCAGGAACGCCACCACGTCGAGCCAACCCGTCGGGTTGGTCCAATATTTGCACCCGCTGCTGGATTGCACCGCGATGCAGACATAGGGCTCCACCAGTGGGCGGCTTTCATCCGGCAGTTTCATGTGCGGGGGCATCTCGGTCGGATCGACGCCAAGAATATAAGCAGCGGTGCGGTGCAGCCCGTCATGGCGGAAGTCAGTCGGCTGCCAGTCGCAGGCGTTGTCGTCGAAAAACAACCCGACCGCGTAAGTGGCATACATTGTCTCGGCGAGTTTCCGCTCAACGACCTCGGCATGGGTTACCAGGTTCAAATTCGGATAGGCGTCCTGCAAAAGCGGGATGATCAGCGCAGATAGTGCGCATGTGACACGGGCGCCAGCGTGGCGGTCGGCAAAACGTGCCACACTCGGAAACCAAGCTAACACATCGCCCAAGGTGCCGACCGGAAAAAGGATCAGCACCTCTCGATCGTCGAGATCGAATTCGTGCGACAGGACCTCAATTTTTTCGTCCGCGCCATCCTGCGACCAGATTTCGACCCCAAAGCGCACGAACCATCGCTTGGACGAGTTCACCAATGCCCCGGTGTTTTGGCTTTCGAAAAGGATGTTGCCGCTGTCGAGGTCCCGCAGCCGCACATGCCATGTGCCGGTTGCGCGTTCTGGGACCAATATGCGCGCGCCCTGATTGAAATCGAACCGAATACCAATGGGGCCGATTTGGGTTGGGATAGCTGCGGCCGGGGGGTAGGCCGGTCTGGATACTACGGCCGCCTTCAACGGCAGGGCAGCAGTCGGCAATGCTGACGCGCTGTCTTGGACACTCAAAGGATCAACGGGCGTTGTATTGACCATTATCGATATCAGGCGCGGGACATAAACGGCACAGGGTTGGCTATCGAGTAAACCATTACAAATCCTTCAAATTACGGGTTTTACAACTGGACTATATTACCACTAGCGTATTTTATAGGTCGCTATACTACTTTAGGCAGCCTCGGAAATTACCTAGAGCGTAATTCTATCGTTTGCATCAGCAAATACGCTCTAGGCTTCTGTTTTCACGATCATTTTAATCCGATTGACCAAGAAAGCCGTTTGGACGTTCAGACCGCCGCCGTGGGAACGGCGATCTGGCGAGGCAGAGGGGCCTGCGCTGGATC
>JACMOQ010000508.1 GCA_014377905.1 Acetobacteraceae bacterium
GCCGATTTCGACCCGCACCGCGCAACCGTCACGGCGATAATCGAACGCATCCGCTGTCAGGTCGCGCCGGGCGAAAGGTTGTAAAAGGCGCGGCAACAGTCCGGCATCTGCCTCTGCGGTAACGGTGAAACGAACAGCCGCGAACTGGCCCATAAGGGCCCAGGGTTGCAAAGACATGGGGGATAATCCGGAACAGAATTCAGGCGAAAAGTCGTGCGAAACAGCAGTTGCCTAAGCAACCGAGGTGGTAATTCGCATTCGCGCGCTGATGATCAGAAAATTCATGCCCAGACCCTAATCGATCATTTGCCTAAAGGCCAAGTTATTTCCGGCATACGCAGCAGAGGTATGCGCCCAACGGCGAAGCTGCGATCGCGGATGGTGAACGGCACGTCAACGCTGTCGGGTCCTGTGGCGTCTGACGGGCGGGCGAGTAGGCCAAGCACGGCACCAAGCGCCTGGGCCGGACGCGGCGGCAGTTTGCCGGCCTTGACCAGTGCATCAAGCAGCGCTGCATAGCCGCCGAGCTGGAGCTTGCCGGTCAAGTCCAGCTGCAATTTGGCATCCAATGCGACTTTGCCCTGACCGATGAACTTGACCGTGTCCCAGTCCACCAACGCCTGCGAAATTTCCAACCGCCCGTTGCTGTCGCGCCAAACCGAAAGCGCCTGCGCGGTCATTTCGGTCGGCGCGCCGGCTGGTAGCGCCACATCAAGCATGACCCGGCGGATATTGGCACCGAGCGGCAGGGTCGCGGCGGATGGCAGAACAAGGTCCCGTGCATCGGCTTTCAGGCCCGCGCCGACTCTTTCCAGGGCAACCCGCAAGCTCGCGATCGTCATCGCCGATCCGGCTGCACCATCGGTCACAAGACCGTCGATTTCGAGATTGACCGTATCAGGGGCTGCAAGATTGACAACCGCCTCAGTGCGGGTGGCAGTGAAGTGTGCCACTGTCGCGCCGGGTAAATTCAAAGTCTGCCGCCCCTCGGCTGCCAGCAGGACGGTGGTCGGCTGGATCAGGCCAAGGCGTATGACCAGGCGCTCGGTTTCCCAAGCCCACAGCGGTCCGGCCGCGCGCAGCCCCGGCACCGTTACCTCGGCAACCCAGGGGTACCCAGACCGCACTGGGGCATCGGCGAAGGTTGACCATCCCTGCCGAGCGAGATTGCGCAATTCGACCGTGATCTGGGCAGTGATTTGGGCGCAGGCAAGATACCACAGCACCGCGTGGCCGCCGATGAGTCCAACCGGCAAACCGACCAGCAACAGGACCCAAAGCACCGGTCGGCGCCACCAACGCGGACCTGGCTTTACATCTGTCCCCAGGCGCTTTGCACGATGGGTCGCTTTGCCGTCAGGCTGATTTTCCGTAGACATATCAGTGTTTTTCGCTACTCAATTCTAAGATTGCTGGAAGCCAGCCGCGGAGCATTCCACAGAGTTATCCACAATGTCGCCCACGCCACGACGATATTCGTCGGCAAGCCGGTTTAGCAATTCCTGCCGCCGCAGCCCTGCCGGCAAAGCAGGCCGGATGGCGACGGTGATGGTGCCGGGGAAGCGACGAAATCCGCGCCGGCCCCAATGCTCACCTGAATTTGTCACCACAGGAATGACCGGCAGGCCGGTATGGCTCGCTATTGCGGCAACGCCTGGGTGCAGCACGCCGACCGCGCCGGGCGCGGCCCTGGTGCCCTCGGGGAAAATCACAATCGTGCGTCCTTCTGCCACCACCCGCGCGGCACCCGCCAGCAAGGCACGGATTGCAGTTGCGCCAGCGAAGCGGTCAACAATAATCATGCCGGTGGCAACGCAAATCTGCCCGTAAAGCGGGATGCGTTGCAGATCCTGTTTCAACACATACGCAACGCGGTCCAGCAGCTTCATCCAGATAACAGTGTCGAACGCCGATTGATGGTTGGACGCGATCAGGGCCGGTCCGTCAGCGGGCAGGTTCTCCCATCCCGTTATCACCATCCTGATCCCACAAATTGGCCCCAACCCACCCAGGGTCATCCTTGCCCACAGGCGCGCGACCGCAAACACCGACGGCCGCGCCATGCGCTGCGGCAAGACCATCAACGGCGCGCACGCCAGCACCAAAACCACGCTCACGCTATAAAACCAAAGCTGATAGATCGCCGAGCGCAGCCAGATCATCCCATACCCTTCACATCACCCGGATCATCCCGGTCGGCAAGCCAACCGAGGCGACTTAGCACGGCGAGATATTTGTTGAACTCGCCAACATAAAGCCGCCATCCAGCCATGTCGCGCGGCCACGGATTAGCGACCGCAGCAGGAATTAGCACGACCTCGGGCATTGCGCGTGCAAATTCAAGCATGGCACGCGGCAGGTGGTAGGATGACGTGATCACAACCAGTGACGTGAAGGCTTTTTGACGCGCCCAGATGGCGGCCTCCCGCGCATTGCCGCTTGTCGTGTGGGCGAGGCGGCCGAGGGTGATGCGTCCGGCAAGGACGGGGTCAAGCCCTGCCCGACGGCTGAGTTCGCCAAAACCGACCGCGGGGCCAACCCCGGAAATCAGAAGACGGCTGGTCGGATTTGCGCCAAGCAGGCGCAACCCTGCCTCAATTCGGCCCGGCGCGCCGGTCAACACAACGATTGCATCGGCGCTGGGCGGTAGGGGCAATGCGCGATGGACGACCGCACAAAATGCTGCAAATCCGGTCAGCCAAAGCAACATCGCGCCCAGGATCAGTCGCAAGCCCTGTCGTGCCCACGTTTTCATGGCAGCCGCCGCAGCCATCGCCGCACGCTGATCCGCGCAACCAGCCAATAGATGCTGGCCGCAATAACAGGAACTCCAACCACTGCCGCCCAAAGCAAGATCGGCCAGTCCGCGATGCCTGGACGGGTGGGGCGAAGAAGCTCCTGCCAGGGTGCCGATAGGTCCGGCCAGACCTGGCTGCCGGCCAACGGCGCGATTAAACCTTCCAATCCGACAAGCAGACCCATCGCGGCAACCGAGCCAACGCCGCCGGCGAACAAGGCGCGGCCGAAACCACCTGGCCGAACACGCGCCAGAATGAGGCGATCGGCAGCGCCCAAGGCGTGCAGCAATGCACCCGCCGCGCTCCGTTGTCCGGTCGCCGAAATCGCGATTACCCAGATCACCAGCACAGCCATGGCAAGCGCGATCGCAAGGCCGGTCAACCGGATACGCTCGGCCGCCACCAAGACTGGTTTGTGCCACTGGGCCGGCGCCTCAACGATTATTCCCGGCGCGATGTCTGCGAGTTGGCGGGCAAGCGCTGCGAGGTCGGCTGGCGGGGTCGCCGGATGCACGGCGAACACCGCCGGCAAAGGCAGCGACACGTTATCGCCGCCGCTGCCGAGCCACGGGCGCAGCAGATCGGCAAGTTCGCCCTCTGACAGGGCTTGCAACGACGCAATACCTTTGGTTCCGCGCAGCACCGCGGCCACCTGGGCCTGTCTTGTCTGGCCATCCTTGCCAACAAGTCCGGGCTGCGGCACCACGACTGTCAGGCGCGTTGCCGCCAGCCAATGCGCCGCAAGGGCGTTGGCGCCGAAAGCCCCGCCAATCGCGGTCACCAGCACGGTGCACAGTGCGGCGAACAGAATGATGGATGGGCGGGCATTATCCATCATCCACCCGGCGCCCCTCGACCAAACGGATCACCTGCACTGGCTTCCAAGCCAATACGCGGGGATCGTTGGTGGCAATCACCGTTGTCGCGCCGAGCAAATGCATTTCCCATAATAGCCGTATCACCTGTTCGGCACGCTCGGCATCCAGCCCGTCGGTTGGCCCGTCTGCGAGCAGCAACGCTGGCTGGGCAATAACGGCACGCGCAACTTCCACCAGCCGCCGCTCCCCCTTCGACAGCAATCGTGCCGGTCGCTGCGATTTTTTCGCCAACCCGAGCCAGCCCAGCAATTCCCCAACATCAGCATGGGTTTGCGCACTGGGGTGCGACCGCGAATCACCGGCCAGCAGCAATGGCAGCGCGATATTATCGAACACGGTTTCCGCCTCGAGCAGGCGCGACGATCCGAACACCCGCCCTGTCCGCCGCCGCAAAGCCAAACGCTCAGCACGATCCAATGTCGCCAGATCGGCGTCCAGCACCACCGCGCGGCCGCTGGTGGGCGCGATCGCGAGATGCAGCACATCGAGTAACGTGGTTTTGCCGGCCCCGGCCGGACCCGTCACGACCGCGATCCCGCCTTGTGGCAACACCAGGTCGAGCCCATCCAGCGCCATCGCACCGGAAGGATCGCGTCCGTAGCGCAAGCCGATGCTTTCGAGCCTGATCATACCCCAATCTGCCACCTTTACCCCCCGCGCCGGAAGGGGAGGTTGTCATCCAGCCACGCTTGCGCGCACGATGCAGCGGGTTGAGCAATCGCGGTCAGAAAAGATTAATGATCGATCTGGTAAGGCGCAGCATGCGTATCGTTTGTCCGTCTTGCGAAGCAACCTACGATGTCCCTGATGCCACGCTGGGCTCCGCAGCACGTCAGGTCCGTTGCGTCCGGTGCAGCACGGTTTGGCAAGTCGATCCAACGCTTGAGCCTGAAGACCCCATTGAAGTTCACCCCGACGCAGACCTTCCGCCACCGATTGCGATCCCACGCGAAGTGTCCGAACTCGCCCCGCCCTTCCAGCCAATGTCGGCAACCCACCGCCTGCCAAGGACCCTGAAGCCCTCGGGCGGCATGACAACGGTCGTCATCGCCTGGTTGCTGAGTTTTGCAATCCTCGGCGCTGCCGGATGGGCCGCGGTGATTTGGCGGGCCGCGATCATGCACGCGTGGGAGCCGTCAAAGCGGCTCTATCAATGGCTTGGGTTGGGCTAGAACATACCCGCTATTAGCCGGCGACCACTTTGCGGTCATAGAGCGCGGTGATTTCATCTGCGGAATAGCCATGCTGCACCAGCACGTCGCGCGTATTCTCCCCCAAGGCCGGGGCGTGGGCACGCTTGGTGCCATCCTCGAACACTGGCAGACCAGGAATATTCGGCATCGGCACCGCTTCCGGCAATCCAGGTTGGTTCAACCAGGACATGATGTTGGTTGCCGCCACCTGCTCCTCCTTGAGGAACTCGGTATAGGTGTTGACCGGCCCGTTCATGATCGCCCGC
>JACMOQ010000509.1 GCA_014377905.1 Acetobacteraceae bacterium
AGGTCGGACTCGGCCGCGTCGCGAAGCGACATTCGTCGCGGGCCGAGCCGGGAGAGGGGTTCACGGGTGCCGACTGAAGCAGCCCCTCTCCCGGCTCGCGAAGCCGCGAGTCCGACCTCCCCCCGGCGGGGTGAGGTGACGTTGCGGGTGCGGCATTGCGTGGGGTGCAAAGCCGCACCGCAGCCGCTATGACAGTCCTATGCTTACCGCGGACATCAATTTCTGGCAGGCGCTCGCCATCGCCCTCACCCTTGTGGCGATCATGGAAATCGTCGCCATCGTCGCGCACAAATGGGTGATGCACGGCTTCCTCTGGAGCCTGCACAAATCGCACCATGAACCACGCACCGGCTTTTTCGAGAAGAACGACTGGTTCGCCGTGATGGGCGCCATTCCATCGATCATCCTGTTGATGATCGGCACGCATTATGGCTGGCACGTCATCACCGCCATCGGCGCCGGCATCACCGCCTATGGCGCAATCTATTTCGGCTTCCACGACGTGCTCGTCCACCGCCGCGTAAAGCATGGCTGGAACCCGCAGCAACGCTATCTGAAACGCATCGTCCAGGCGCACCGCATCCACCATGTCGTTGAATCAAAGGACGGAACCGTCAGCTTCGGCTTCCTTTATGCCCTGCCCATCCGCGAATTGAAGGCGCAGTTGGAGGCAAACGGTAAGGGCAAAATCCGATCGTCTGCCAAAATGCGCGCCGAGATGGATCTTGTCGACAACGCCGAGCATTGGGCGCGGTAGCAGGGGGCCGTCGGCGGCTGGGGCCTCAGGCCCCAGGCCCCATTTTGAATTATCGGCGATAGCTTCGCGGTTGGTGACATGATCGGATAATCGGGGTTCGGGGCCCGCGGCCCCAACCGCCGGAGGCTCTTTTTCCGCGTTGATGAAATCGCAGCTAGGGCCTCGCCCACAAATGCGTCCGCGACGGCCCCGGCGCCGGCCAGCGGCGGCCACGCGCCACCGTATCGGCCAGTGCCATCGCTACCGCTGCCAGTTTTTCAGGCTTTGTCGTGCTCATCCGGTTATCAAGCCCATCGGCGCCGGCCGAACGCACCTTGCGGCCGATGCCGCCATAAATGCGCGCTGCCGCCAGCACCGCCCACGCCGCCCGCCATGAAAGCGCCGGCGTACCGTAACGGGCCGAATCCTCATACTCCTCGGCATTGTTGACCAGCCGCGTCACCAGCCGCGCCAGTTGCCGGCGGTTGGCCGGAAAGGCGAAATTGTTCGGCGCCAGATTGACGCTGGCCAGCCAGTCATCGGGGATATAACGCCGGCTGTTGGCGGCATCCTCGATAACGTCGCGGGCGATGTTATTGAGCTGGAACGACATTCCCAGGTCACAGGCGCGATCGAGCGTTGGCTGATCATCGGGCGAAACTCCCATGACGATCGCCATCATTACCCCGACACAGCCGGCGACATGATAGCAATAGGCCAGCGTGTCGTCGAACGTCAGGAACGGCCGCTCCTCCATGTCGATGCGAAAGCCATGGACAAGGTCGCGCGGATATTGCGGCGGCATGCCGGTTTCGCGGACGACTTGCGCCAGCGCTTCATAGGCCGGATCGCCGGTCGGTTGCCCGGCCAGCGCCATTTCGGTCAGCCGTTCGACTTCGGCAAGCCGTTCGGCCGGCGGGCGGCGATCGTCATTGCGCCCCTGCCCCAGCACCTGGCCGTCGATCACATCATCGGTATGGCGGCACCAGGCGTACAGCAGCATCGCCCGGTCGCGGGTGACCGGGTCGAAAAGCTGTGACGCCATCGCAAAGCTTTTTGAGCCGCGGGCAATGGCATCACGGGCATGGCCAAGAACATCTGTCATTCAACCCCTCTCCCCCGCTGCAACCAAGGGGTCAAGCGCAAGCTGCTGCCTTGCGTGCGGCCAGCCCGAAAGACTTGAGGCTTAGGGGAAAAGGATCGATGCAATCCGCGAACTTCGTGCTGCCTGCGTGGTCGTCAAGCAGCAACCCGGCCCGGCACGCCGTTGACGACCGAGGCCGCGATATCGAAATCCTTGGCAATCTCGCGCACTGTCATCTTGGCCGACATCATCACCGATGGCGTGCCGCCGCCTGGCTGGGTGCTTTGGCCCACCAGATACAAGTTCGACACGTCCTCGCTTTTGTTATGCGGCCGGAAAAACGCCGTCTGGGTCAGAACCGGCTCCACCCCGAAACCATTGCCCTGATAGGATCCCAGCGTCTGTTCGAAATAGTCCGGCGTGACAAAGCTTTGATAAACCAGCCGTTCCTTCAGGTTGGGGATATAGCCGCGCTCTTCCAAGAACGTGAGGACGATATCCTTGAAACCTTCGCCAATCTTGCTCCAATCAAGGTCGCTCTGGTTGTTGGGCACCGGGATCAGCGTGTAGGCCGCATGATGTCCCTCTGGTGCCATGCTGGCGTCGGTCAGCGTCGGGATATGCAGATATTGTGAAAAGTCCGGCCCCAATATCTTGCGCTCGAAAATGTCGGTCAGCAGTTCCTCGTAACGCGGCCCCAGGATGATGTTGTGGTGCTGCAAATCCGGGTCGCCTTCGGCCTTTTTGTAGCCGAAATAGATCACCATCAGCGACATCGACTGTTTGCGGAATTTCACCACCAGGTCGCGATTGATGCCGCGATGCGCCTTGTCGATCAGCCGCATATAGGTCGTGGCATAATCGGCGTTGGAAACCACCACGTCCGCCGCAATCACCTCGCCGGACTTCAGCGTCACGCCGGTCGCCACGCGCTTGCCGCCGCGCTTGACCACGTCGATCGACGCGACTTCGGCATTGAGTTGCAAAACGCCGCCAATTTCCTCCAGCTTGCGCACCATTGCCGACACCAGGGCGCCGGTGCCGCCGCGCGCATAATGGATCCCCCAGGTCTTTTCGACAAAATGGATCATCGCATAGATCGCCGGCACCTTCATCGGGTTGCCGCCAACCAGCAATGGTTCAAAGCTGAACACCTGCCGCATCTTGTCCGATTTGAAGTATTTCTTGATCAGCGAAAACAGCGGCTGCACCGCGCCCAGCTTCAAAAGGTCCGGGACCACACCCAGCATCTGGCCGACATTGCCGAAATAGGTGTAGCCGAGTTCGAGGAACCCCCGATTGAAGATCGCCCGGGCGGCTTCGTGGAAATCTTCATACCCCTGCAAATCCTCGGGCGCCAACTGGGCGATCTGCGCCCGCACCCGCACCGGGTCGGCGTCGTAATCAAAGAATGTCCCGTCATCGAAATAGATGCGGTAAAATGGCAGGATCGGAATGATCTCGACATAGCGGCTGGTGTTCGGCCCGCCGCTGATGCCGGACATTATCCGCTTGTCGTCGCCCAGAACATGCGCCGGGAAATCCGGCTCGCCCAGCATTGCCTGGTCCTGTTCAAGCGAAAACAATTCTTCGATCAGGTGCGGCACGGTCAGCACCGTCGGCCCCATGTCGAAGGTAAAACCTTCCGCCCGCCGCACATAGGCGCGGGCACCGGGGGCATCGAGCGCCTCGA
The DNA here is from genome assembly GCA_014377905.1 of Acetobacteraceae bacterium. GTDB lineage: Bacteria > Pseudomonadota > Alphaproteobacteria > Acetobacterales > Acetobacteraceae > CAITOL01. Next base: position 3,514 of record JACMOQ010000509.1, read on the forward strand.
CGATGCGCGTATTGAAGCCCAAGCTTTGCAAGCGCATTGCACAGGCAATGCCGCCGATGCCGGAGCCGATGACGATTGCGGTTTTGCGCTGATGTTCCATGCAAGGGGGGTTACGCGCTTCGCTGCGCGAGTTCAAAGCCGAATGTGTCGCAGGTGCGGTCAAGCCACAGCCTGCCGCTGCACAGCAACCGCGGTCAGGCTTTCCCCATCTCGTATTTGATCAATGTCGTCATGGCCCGGATGACCGGCAATGGCGGCTTGCCGCTCAAAATCGTCATCCAGTCACGAAGCACCGGCTTGGCCGCATAAAAGCGCCCGACCAACGCCTCATCATGTTCGTAAAAGCGCTCGAGAACACGGTAGCGTTCGTCGGGAAGCGCCGCCAGGAACAACATGCGGTTGAGCAAGCGGTACATGCCCCGCGCCTTCCAGGAGCCAACACTATGGTCGCGGACGGCGCGATAGATTGCCGCAGCATCGAGCACCGGCAGCCCGGCCACCAGATCGGCAATCGCCACGGCGTCGGGGAAACTATAGCCGGTGACGGGGTGGAACATGCCGGCGCGCAAGCCAACGCGCGGCACGCCGGCCTCGCCTTCATCCCACAAGGCATCGATGCTGCCGCCGATGCCCAGCGGCAAAATGCCATGTTCCTCGCGGATGACGCGGGTGATGGTCCAGCCCTGTGACGCCGCATAGTCGGCCAGGTGCTGGCGCAGCAGGTCGGGCGACAAGTCCTTGCCATCGCTAAAATAAGTATCCTCGATCAGGATATGCCGCGGCCCGAACGGCAGCGTGTAGACAAAGCGATAACCATCCAGCTGCGGCACCGTCGCGTCCATGATGATCGGCCCGGTCAGGCCGTGCGGTTCGGCGAGTTCGACTTCCTGCCCGAGGAATTTCTGCCACCTGAGGTCGATCGCCTTGGTCGGCTGCTGCCCGCGGCCATCGATGACGGCCTTGGCGGTCAACACGCGCTGGTCGGCCAGCGTCACGCTGGTCGGTGTCAGCGCAGCAACCGGCACCCCGGTCATGATCGCGCCGGGCGGCAGCGCTTGCTCCAGCGCCTGCGCCAGCAATTCCGACGTGCAACTGCCGTATCCCGCCTGCAAGGTCCGGCTGTGCGCCGGAAACCGCACCGCGTAATTTTCCCAGCGATAGGCGAACAGCGGCGCCGTCCATTCGCGCTGCGCCGGAGTCAAATCGTTGGTGAACGATGACCAGGTGTGGTTCCCGCCCAAAGCCGGCCCCGATTCGACGATGCCGACGCGCACATCGGGGCGCGTCTGCGCCAACCGCAACGCGATCAGCCCATTGGCAAGACCGCCGCCGGCCAGGATGATGTCAAAGTCCACGCCTTGTCATTAGCAGGCTTGGCAGATCGTGAAAGCCCGGCGACACTAAGGCCGATGCCTTTGCGGGCCGGTTGTACATGTCGCTTAATTTGCGTATCACGGCTCCGCATTCAGGAGACTGCCATGACCGCGCACGCCAGGGCTTCGGCCTTCATCCCGGCCGATTTGCCCGAACCCGGGTTCGACGATCTTGCCCATCTGCCCGGCATGAAGCCGGCGCGGATCAAGATGTTGCGCACCATTAATTTTCTGAGGGACCCCCTGGGGATGAGCCAGAAGATGCTCGAGGAGCATGGCCGCGTCGTGCGCCGGCAGGATTTCGGCGGCTGGGGCGTTTCGTTGATCGGGCCGGAAGCCAATGAACTGGTGTTGTTCGACAAGGACAAGATTTTTTCTTCGTCGCTCGGCTGGAACCCGGTGCTGGAAAACCTGTTCCCGCACGGCCTGATGCTGATGGATTTCGACGAACATCGCATCCACAGGAAGGCGCTGTCGGTCGCCTTCAAGGCGGGTCCGATGAAGCATTACCTCGGCGATCTCAACACCGGCATTGCCCGCGGCATCGCCGCCTGGCCGGGCGCGCCGGAATTCAAATTCTATCCCGCCATCAAGGCGTTGACGCTCGATCTTGCCGCCGCCTCGTTCCTGGGTGTGCCCTGGGGACCCGATGCCAAGAAAATCAACCAAGCCTTTGTCGACATGGTACTGGCGTCGGTCTCGCCGATCCGCAAGCCGTTGCCATTAACCCAGATGCGCCGCGGCATGAAGGGCCGCGAGTATATGAGCGCGTTTTTCGGCAAGGAAATCCCCAAGCGGCGCGGGCAAAAGGGCGACGATATCTTCACCCAGATCTGCAACACCACCGATGACGATGGCGTGCTACTGACCGATCAGGCGATCATCGATCACATGAACTTCCTGATGATGGCGGCGCACGATACCACCACGTCGTCGATCTCGTCGGTGGTGCATTTCCTCGGCAGCTATCCCGAATGGCAGGAAAAGATCCGCGAACAGATCATCGCGGTAAAGGCCAAGACCGGCGGCGAATTGACCTATGAAACGCTCGCCGACCTCGACATCATCGAACTGGTGATGAAGGAATCGATCCGGCTGATCCCGCCGGTGCCATCGATGCCGCGCCGCGCGCTGAAGGATTTCGTGTTCATGAACCACCATATCCCGGCCGGTTCGCACGTAGGGATCAACCCGATGATCACCCACCGCATGGCCGATGTCTGGCCGGACCCGGAACGCTTCGATCCACTGCGCTTCACCCCCGAAAACTCCAAGGGGCGGCACAAATATGCCTGGGTGCCGTTCGGCGGCGGCAGCCACATGTGCCTTGGCCTGCATTTTGCCTATATGCAGATCAAGTCGTTTTTCTTCCACCTGCTCGCCGAAAACCGCATCGAGCTTTCGCCGAATTATAAAAGCGAATTCAACATGTCCCCGATTCCAAAGCCAAAGGACGGTCTGCCCCTGCGGATCGTGCGCCTGTAATGGCCACGTCGCGCAAATGGCCGCTGCGGCTGGCGCTCGGCATCGGCATCCTCGTGCTGGTGCTGGCCGGGCTATGG
>JACMOQ010000510.1 GCA_014377905.1 Acetobacteraceae bacterium
ACGGCGTTATTCCGGTGGACACCCGCAAACCGTTCGATGTGCACGAGATCATCGCGCGTATCGTGGATGGCTCGGAGTTCGACGAATTCAAGGCGCGTTACGGCACTACGCTGATCTGTGGTTTTGCACACATTGAAGGCATGCCGGTGGGCATCATTGCCAATAACGGCATCCTGTTCAGCGAGTCGGCGCTCAAGGCGGCGCATTTCATCGAGCTGTGCTGCCAACGCAAGGTGGCGCTGATTTTCTTGCAGAACATTACCGGTTTCATGGTCGGGCGCAAATACGAAAACGAAGGCATCGCGCGTAACGGCGCCAAGATGGTTACCGCCGTGGCCACCGCCGCTGTGCCCATGTTCACGGTCATCATCGGTGGCAGTTTTGGCGCGGGCAACTACGGTATGTGTGGGCGCGCCTATTCGCCGCGGTTCCTGTGGATGTGGCCCAACGCGCGTATTTCGGTGATGGGCGGCGACCAGGCCGCGGCGGTACTGGCGACGGTGCGGCGTGACGGCATAGAGGGGCGCGGCGAACGTTGGAGCACCGACGAGGAAGAGGCCTTCAAGGCGCCGATCCGCAAGCAATACGAAGAACAGGGCCACCCCTATTACGCCACCGCGCGTTTGTGGGACGACGGCGTGATCGACCCAGCCGACACCCGGCGCGTATTGGCGCTGGGTTTGAGCGCAGCGCTCAATGCGCCGATACCGGATACGAAATTCGGGATCTTCCGGATGTGACCATGGCCTTAGGTTCACGTCACCTGCCGCTGCTCCTCGGTCTGTGGATCGCGGGCGCAGCCTGGCCGCAGCAAACCGCGCTGGCGCCGGAGATCTGGGCCAAGGACCTGCGCGAAGAAATCGTGCGCACCGATGTGACGCTGCGGGACCTGTATGGCCGCGAGGAAACCCGCTCCATGCCGATCACGATATTCCGTCCTGTCGGTGAGGGGCCGTTCCCGCTGGTGGTGTTCAACCACGGGCGCGCCGTCAGCGACAAGCGGGCCACCCAGGGGCGGTCTCGGCCGGAATATGTGGCGCGCTATCTGGTGGACAAGGGTTTTGTGGTGCTGGCGCCGACCCGTATCGGATATTGGGAAACCTATGGCGATTTCGACCCTGAAGCCAGCGGGGCCTGTAATGCGATGCGGCCGGAGCCGATGTCGGTCGCTGCGTCGGCGCAGGTGCTGGCGGCCGTGGCGTATGCCAGAAAGCTGCCCTACGTCGACGCCTCGCGCTGGATCGTTGCTGGCCAGTCCGTGGGAGGGCTCGCCACCATCGCAACGGTGGGCCGCAACCCGCCCGGCTTGCTGGGCGGCATCAATTTTTCCGGCGGTACCGGCGGCAATCCCGCAACCAGTCCCGGGCGGCCCTGCAGTCCGGACCAGCTGACGAACTATTGGAGTGGCCTGGCGAAAACCGCCACCGTGCCGATGGTCTGGCTTTATTGGCAAAACGATAAGTACTGGGGCGAAGACAGCCCCAAACGCTGGGTCAAGGTGTGGCAGGACAGTGGCGGACAGGCCGATTTGGCTTTTTTCGCTGCGTCCGGCGAAGATGGGCACAACGGCATCAATAGCGACATGGAACACTGGTTGCCGGTCGTCGACGGCTTTCTCGCCAAACTCGGATTCGCCCGGCC
>JACMOQ010000511.1 GCA_014377905.1 Acetobacteraceae bacterium
AGCCGGAACACCCGGCCCGAGCGCAGGCCCTGTGCCAGTCCGGCAGCGGTTTGGGTGGGAGAGCGGGGCAAATGGATCATGTTGCACCATCCGCCAAGGACGAAAACGGCACGTCGAGGAAATGCCGGTCGGCCAGAACCTCCAGTATCCGCGCGATGTCGATGCTGGCCAGCGGGCCGTTGCGGCGGGCAAGGGCACTACAGACCGCCTCGAATTCGGCGGCCAACGCCTCGCCCGCAATGCGGTGGCGTTCCAGCGCGGTGCGGGCCTCGCCTTCGCCCGCGCGGAATGCGGGCAGGGCGGCCGCGGCCGAGGTGGCCTCCGTGGCGGTTTCGGTCGCACGGATGGTGAAGTCGCTGATCGCGGCTTGTGCGGCAACGAACGCGGCATTGGCGGTGGCGCGCAATGCCTCGGCCCGTGCCCGTTGCAGCGCCATCAGTTCGGCGTCCGCCGCCCGCACCAGGCCCGAGATCGCCCGGTAGCGATTGGCCTGGCGCGCCTGCCGCTTCAGGCTTTCCAACTGCACGTCCAACTGGCCGCGCAAATCTTCGGCGCGTTCGAGATTGGCCTCGGCGGCGCGCAGCTTGAGTTCGGCCTCGTGGCGGCGGGCATGCAATCCTGTTATTCCAGCGGCTTCTTCCAGCAATAACCTGCGCTCGTCCGGCTTGGCAGCGACCAGCGCGCCCACCCGGCCCTGGCTTACCAGCCCGGATGAATGCGCGCCGGTTGCCAGATCGTTGAACAAGGTCTGCACATCACGCGCCCGGGTTTCGCGCCCGTTAATGCGATAGACTGACCCATTGCCGCGCTCGATGCGCCGGCTGATCTCAAGCTCAGGCGCCTCGTGGAACGGCGACGGCGCGCTGCCCAGGGTTTCATCAAGCCGCAACGTCACCTCGGCGATATTGCGCGCCGCACGTGCCGCGGTGCCGGCGAATATCACATCGTCCATTTCCCCGCCGCGCAGCGACTTAGCCGAGGTTTCCCCCATCGCCCAGCGCAGGGCTTCGACCACGTTCGACTTGCCGCAGCCATTGGGACCGACGATGCCGGTCAGTCCGGGCAGGATTTCGACCACTGCGGGTTCGGCGAAGGATTTGAACCCGGCGATCCGGATGCGGCTGAACTGGACGGGCAAGATGGTTGTTCCTGTTGCTTTATGCTCGACCTTTCGGCCAAACAATCATCCGCCGGCTTCGACCACCAGCTTGGCGAAATCGAGGAAGCTGCGTCCGCCCGATTCGCGTCGGCTGGCAACTTTAGGGCCCTGGAAAACAAAGCTCGGAGTCGAGTCGATCTGATAGGATTTTCCGTCACGGTCCTGGGCGGATAGCAAGGCGTTGCTGGTGGCCTGGTCGGCCAGTGCCGCATCGAAATTGGCCCGTGACAGCCCGGCGAGGGCAGCGAATTTCCAGATTTCATCGGTCGGCGTGTTCGGCGCTTTCGCGTAAATCCAACGCTCCTGCGACGCCAGCAGCGCGGCGACGAACGGCTCATAGCGTTCGGCCGGCAGATAGCGCGCGATGACGGACGCGGTCAGCGCTAGCTTGTCGAGCGGAAAATCATGGAATACCATACGGATGCGGCCGGTATCGATAAGCTCCTTGTGGATCTGCGGCATGCTTTCCTTGTGGAAGGTGGCACAATGCGAACAGGTCATGGAGTAGAATTCATGGACCGTGACCTTGGCATCGGCACGCCCAATGGACCGTTCCGCGAGGCGCGGGTCGCCAGCGACCGGCGTTGCTGGCGGCACGGTCGTGGCTGGGGAGGTGGCCTGGGCGGTGGTCTGGGCGCTCGTCTGGGCGGTGGACCGCATCATCAGCGCCCCGGCACCCCCGCCGACAACCGCGACGGCCCCAACCCCTAGTATGATACGACGTGAAACTTCCATGATGACCCCTATATATTGTAGTTAATCTGATTCCGTAGAACGAGTCGAGGGTTTTGCGAGCGCATGTTGCCCCAGACCCAGCAACGCGTCGCGCAAGGGACCGTCCGGCATATCCCCGACGGCCTCGCGGGCGGCGACCACTGCCAACGGCCTGGCGATCGGGGTGGCAACCGTCGCTGCCTGAAAATCCTGCACAAAGCGCAGTCTGGTGACCAGAATCTGGCCGAAATGGCTATTGATCCGTTGCAGTAACTCTGGTCCTAAATGCTGCAATTCCATGGCGATCGGACCGGTGCAAGCAATGGCAAGAGTACCGGCGAGCAACTTCTTCGGCGCGCTTACGGCCGCAATCGCAGGCCCAACAATAATCGCCCAGTCCGACAGCAATTGCGCGGTCGCCGGCGCGCGCTTGCGAAAGGCCGGCCGGGTGATGGCCGGCACCAATCCGGCAATGCCGCGTGGCCCGGCGAACCTCGGCGGTTCGACGGGCTTGTCGGGCGGGGTCGGGTTTGTCAGAACAGGCTTGTGCCGCACGCCGCTCAACTCCTCGACTGGTATGATCTAAATCGCCGCCGCCTGCCGTGGCGGGCGCTGCCGGGGCAGATCGCCGATCCTTATCACATCTGGCTCAGTGAGATCATGTTGCAGCAGACCACCGTGGTGGCGGTGGTGCCGTATTATGAAAAATTCCTCCTGCGGTTTCCCGACGTCGCAGCGCTGGCGGCAGCCCCGGTTGAGGCGGTGATGCAGGCCTGGGCGGGTCTGGGATATTACGCAAGAGCGCGGAATCTGCATCGCTGCGCCCAGGCCGTGGTGGCGCGCGGCGGTTTTCCACCTGATCTGGCCGGTTTACGCAGCCTGCCCGGCATCGGCCCCTATACCGCGGCAGCCATCGCCGCCATCGCGTTCGGGGTGCCGGCGGTGCCGGTGGATGGCAATGTCGAGCGGGTGATGTCGCGGCTGGCCGGTATTACCGCACCGTTGCCGACCTCCAAGCCCGCCATCGCCGAAGCGGCGCGACGGGCGGGTGACAGCCCGGCGGCCCGCGCTCGACCGTCCGATTTTGCCCAGGCGCTGTTCGATCTCGGCGCCAGCGTCTGCACGCCCACCAAACCGAATTGTCTGCTTTGCCCCTGGCGGGGGCATTGCGTCGCCAACCGCCTTGGCATTGCGGCCGAATTGCCGAGAAAGCTGCCCAAGGCGAAACGACCGATACGGTATGGCGCGGTGTTCTGGCTTACCGATGCGGCGGGGTGGGTGCTGTTACGCAAACGCAAGCCAAGCGGGCTGCTCGGCGGGATGACCGAGTTGCCGGGCACCGAATGGCGCAGTGAACCATGGGATGCGGTGACCGAGGCGCCAATGGCCGCGTCATGGCGCGCCGCCGGACAGGTGGTGCATGTGTTTACCCATTTCGAGTTGCGGCTGGATGTCTACTCAGCCCAGGTCGAAACGATTGCAGCGGAGGGGTTTTTACTAGCCGTCGGCGAACTTGGCAGTGCAGCGCTGCCATCGCTGATGCGCAAATGCGTGGCTATGGCAACGAGGAATGGGTGAGGGCGCTCCACATCGCCGGCCGCCGCCGCGCCACCCATTGCGTCTCCCGGTCATAAGCGTCCGCAATCTGTAAACACGCGAACTCGGAATGGTTCGGCCCGGCAATCTGGATGCCGATCGGCAACCCGGCCTCGCCAAAACCCGCCGGCATGGCGAGCGCCGGGATGCCGGCCATGGTAAACGGCAGCACCACCTTCATCCATTCGTGATAGGTGGTCATGCGGGTATTGCCGATCACTTCCGGCCAGCGCGTTTCGATCGGGAACGGCCAGACCTGGGCGGTTGGCAGCACCAGAAAATCGTAGCGCGCGAATAGTCTGGCGATCGAGCGATACCATTCACTGCGCACCGAAGATGCCGCCGAAATATCCATCGCCGACAGTTTCATCGCCGATTCCACCTCGAAGATCATTTGCGCATTGAGCTGCGCGCGTTCCTCAGCCTTGTCGTAATGCGGACGGCCACCACCGCCCGACTGCCAGGCGCGCAGCACCAGGAAGGCGCGCCACATCGCGTCGAGTGGCATGTCAGGAATGGCGTCCTCAACCACGCAGCCCAAGGCTTCGAAATGCTTCAGCGCCGCGCGGCAGGTTTCCAGCACCCCGGCCTCGTACGGCAAAGCGCCGTTGAAATCGCCGAGGAAGGCGATCCGCGTGCCCTTGAAGTCACGCCCGAGCGGTTGGGCGAATTGTGCCGGGTCCTGATGGATCGATAGCGGCGCGCGCGCGTCATAGCCCGCCTGCACCGATAGCAGCATGCCAAGATCGGGCACGTTGCGCGCCATCGGCCCGTTCACCCCCATCGATGGCAGCCACAAATCCCGATCGCCCTGCGGCACCGTCCCGAAGCTGGGGCGGAAGCCAAACACGTTGCACCAGCCGGCCGGATTGCGCAGCGATCCACCGTAGTCGCTGCCATCGGCAACCGGCAGCATCCGCATGGCGAGTGCCGCCGCCGCCCCACCCGACGATCCGCCCGGGGTCCGGCTATGGTCATAGGGATTGCGGGTTGGCCCATGCACCGGGTTCTTGGTGTGCGACCCCAAGCCGAATTCCGGCACATTGGTACGCCCGACAAACACCGCGCCGGCGGCCCGCATCCGCTCGGTCATGATCGAGTCGGTCGACGCGACAAAATCCTTGTATAACGGGGAACCTTTGGAGGTGATCATCCCCGCGACATTGTCGAGGTCCTTGATCGCCTGCGGCAGCCCATGCAGTGGCCCCATAATCTGCCCGCGCGCCACCATGGCGTCCTTATCGGCAGCGTCGGCCAGCACATCGGCCCGGCTGCGGCGCGACACGATTGCGTTGATCGCCCCATTATGGCGGTCAATCTGGTTGAGGAACGCGGTTGCGACCTCAACGCAGGACACCGATTTGGCGCGGATCGCGGCAGCTAAGGCAATTGCGGTCATTTCGACGATCTCAGTCATTGCGCGCTCTCCCGAATTTTCACCCAGCCTAGAAGCCGCGCCGCAGGTTGCAAGCCGGCCGCGCCAGTGCTGGATTAGTGAGAGTGCTCGATTGGTGAGAGTGCTGGATTAGTAAGAGTGCTCGATTGGCGGCGAAGCGGGAGCGGTATCATGGCGGGCGTGTTGCAGGGTTTGCGGGTGATCGAATTGGGCCAGGTGCTGGCGGGCCCGTTCTTTGGCGCGATTTTCGCCGATCTCGGCGCCGAGGTCATTAAGGTCGAACGCCAGGAAGGCGGCGATGATGCCCGCCGCATGGGCCCAGCGTTTCGCCACGGAGATGCCATGACGTTCCATGTCATGAACCGCGGCAAGCAGTCGCGCAGCATAGATTTGCGCTCACCGGCGGGTCTGGCCGAACTCGACGCACTGCTGACCGACGCCGACATCATGGTGCATAATTTGCGCCCGGGCGTGGCCGAGGCGCTGGGGATTGATGGCAAAACCCTGACAGCGCGCCACCAGCGGCTGATCTATTGCGAGATTTCGGCTTTCGGCCATCTCGGCCCGATGGCGCTGCGTCCAGGTTATGAGCCGTTGCTGCAAGCCTATAGCGGGCTTTCCAGCATCAATGGCGGGCCAGACGATCCGCCGATGCGGGCGGCGGCCAGCATTTGCGACCAGGGCACGGCGATGTGGCTGGTAATCGGCGCATTGTCGGTGCTGCATCGGCGCCAGGTTACCGGGCAAGGCGGCATCGTGCAGGGATCGTTGCTGGAAACCGCGCTGATGTGGAGCGGGCAGAAAATCGACACCTACCTCAACACCGGCGAAATGCCGGCACGGCACCGGTCGGGGCATCCATCGATGACCCCGTATGAGGCGTTTGACGCGGCCGATGGTCCGTTCCTGATTTGCGCCGGCAATGACCGGCTGTTCGACAAGCTGGCGGCGGTAATGGGCCGTCCGGATTGGAGTGCCGACCCACGTTTTGCCAGCAACCGGGCGCGCCTGGGCAACAAGCCGGCCTTGTTCGCCGAAATGAACACAATGCTGGTGCAGAAAACGCGCGCGGTTTGGATCGATCTGCTGGAGGCTGCCGGGGTTCCGGCGGCGCAGATCCATTCCCTGCCCGAGGCGTTGGATCAGCCCCAGGTCCAGGCATTGGGGATGTTGCAGCCAGTGCCCGGCGAGGATTTTTCCCTGACCGCGATGCCGATCACCATCGACGGCGCGCGGCCGCAGATTGCGGGTGGGGCGCCGCGCCTCGGGCAGCATAATGTCTGATGCCGTTACAATCATTCCGGTGGCCGGTCCGATCCGTGGGGTTGCCCATCCGCCCGGATCAAAATCGATCACCAATCGGGCCTTATTGCTGGCCGGCCTCGCGACCGGCACCAGCCACCTGACCGGCGCGCTGAAAAGCGATGATACCGCCCACATGGCAACCGCCTTGCGGGCGATGGGGGTGATCGTCGCCGAACCTGATGCAACCAGCTTTGTGGTCACCGGCAATGGGCGGCTGCTTGCGCCTTCCGCCCCGTTGTTTCTCGGCAATGCTGGCACCGCGACCCGGTTCCTGACCGCCGCTGCCGCATTGGTGGACGGGAAAGTGGTGCTCGACGGCGATGCCCATATGCACAAGCGCCCGATCGCGCCCTTGCTGGCGGCGTTGCGCCAATTGGGGGTGCAAACAGATTGCCCGACCGGCTGCCCGCCCGTGACGGTGCACGGCGCGGACGGCATTGCCGGTGGTCGCGTCGAAATCGATGCCAGGCTGTCGAGCCAATATGTCTCCGCCATTTTGATGGCCGCGCCCCGCGCATCCGGGCGAGTCGACATCCGCCTGACCGGCCAGGATATCGGCGCCAAGGGCTATGTGACCCTGACCTTGGCGGCGATGGCGGCGTTCGGTGCAACTGCGCGCGAAACCGGGCCGGGCAGTTGGCTGGTCGCGCCCGGCAGTTATCGCGCAACCGATTTTTTGATCGAACCCGACGCCTCAGCTGCGACCTATCTGTGGGCGGCGGAAATCCTGACGGGCGGCAAGATCGATCTCGGGCTTCCCGCCACCGCCTTCACCCAGCCCGATGCCCGGGCCTACGCCATGATCGCCCGCTTTCCCAACCTGCCGCCCGAAATCGATGGATCGCAAATGCAGGATGCGGTCCCGACCCTCGCGGTGCTCGCCGCCTTCAACCGCACCCCGGTCCGCTTCACCGGCATTGCCAATCTGCGGGTCAAGGAATGCGACCGGGTGGCGGCGCTCGCCACCGAACTCGCCCGCATTCGCCCTGGGCTTGCCTGGGAGGACGGTGACGATCTGATGGTGATGGGCGATCCTGGACTTGCCGGGCAGAGCCTGCCGACGCGGATCAACACCTACGCCGATCACCGCATTGCGATGAGCTTTGCGCTCGCCGGGTTAAAAATCGGTGGTATCACCATCCTTGACCCTGGTTGCGTCGCCAAGACGTGGCCGGAATATTGGGATGTCTTGCGGGGATTGGGTGTGGCACTGTCGGTGGGCGGATGAAATCCGCCATCTTCGGTGCGCACGACGATGGCGGATTTCACCTGCCCTACGAACTGCACCGGAGTCCCAAAATGTCCATCATCGACGCCATCCGTACCTACCAGGACGAGCTCACCACTATCCGGCGCGACTTCCACGCCCATCCAGAACTCGGCCTGGAAGAACATCGCACCGCGGAAATCGTGGCGCAAAAGCTCGAATCCTGGGGTATTGAGGTGCATCGCGGCGTTGGCCGCACCGGCGTGGTCGGCGTGCTGCGCAAAGGCACCGGCAAAACTGCCGTCGGCCTGCGCGCCGATATGGATTGCCTGCCGATGGAAGAACAGACCAACCTGCCGTATCGCAGCAACAATCCCGGTCGGATGCACGCCTGCGGACATGATGGGCACACAACGATGCTGCTCGGGGCCGCGAAATATCTTGCCGAGCACGGAAAGTTCGACGGTGTGGTGAACTTCATTTTCCAGCCTGGCGAGGAAGGCATTGGCGGCGCGCTGGCCATGCTGGAAGACGGGCTGTTCGATCGTTTCCCGTGTGACGCAATTTACGCGATGCATAACCGGCCGGGAATGAAAATCGGCGACTATTCGATCTCCCCCGGCCCATCCTCGGCCGGCGGCGCCTTCTTCGACATCACCATCACCGGAGTCGGCTCGCACGGCGCGCGCCCCGAAGCCAGCATCGACCCGCTGCTGGTGGCGTGCAGCATTACCACCGCGCTGCAATCAATCGTCGCCCGCAACGTGCCGCCGGCCGATACCGCGGTGCTGTCGGTCACCAAGATCGTCAGCGGTGACGCCTATAATGTCATCCCGCAAACCGCGGTAATTTCCGGCACCGCGCGCGCCTTCAAGCGCGAGGTGATGGCGCTGATGGAAACCAATATGAAACGCATGGCCGCAGGCGTTGCCGCCGGTTTCGGCGCGACGGCAGAGGTCGATTTCCGGGTCATCTTCGCGCCCTTGATCAACGATGCAGACCGCACAACCGAACTCGGCGATGCGGCGGCGA
>JACMOQ010000064.1 GCA_014377905.1 Acetobacteraceae bacterium
CATTCGCATTAGGAACATTTTTGCTATTTGTCGTCGCGGCCTATGGGGCGGATTATGTAGCTGCGCGCCGCCCGACCGTGGCGGTGCCGACCCCGCCAATGCCATCGGTGGCGATTGCATGACCGGGTCCGCAAATCACCGCTACGCCTGGGTACTCTCGGGTCGCTATGATACCAAGGCGCAGGACAGCAGATCGCGACCGCGGTCGGAATTCGAGGAATTCGTCGCGCGCAATGGCGGGGTGTTGCTGTCACGGTCCTTGCTCGACGGGACAAAATCGGTTTTGGCACGCACGCTGGCGCGGACGCATCTGCCGCTGTTCGCGCTGGCGAGCCTTGTGCAGTCGCGCGCGGGTGAATTCGATGCGTTTATCTGCTCGGGCGAAGACATTGGCGTGCCACTTGCCATTGCATCCCTGGGCAGGAATGCGCCCGTGCCAATCCATATGATGTTTCATGGCCATCATCTGGATTCGCTAAAGTTGCGCACTCTCGCGCCTTTACTGAGAAGAATGTCCCATGTTCATTTCCATTGCCTGTCGCAGTCGCTGCGTACGCGGACGATGGCTATCCTCGGGATTCCGCCGGAGCGCTGCCACGCGACCGGATATGGGGTTGATACCAGCTATTTTGTACCAATCGCGGCACAACTTCCCCCCCTTATCGCGAGCGCCGGGGCGGCCAATCGCGACTATGCAACCTTGGCGGCCGCGGTGCGGGATCTACCGATTGAGGTGCGGATTCCCGCCGATAGCAACTGGGTCCCGGCGACGACTTCGACCGCCGACCTTGGCTGGCCAGACAATGTCCATGCCCGCTCCTATGGTACTTACGCCAAGGTGCGCGAATTATATGGCGCGGCGGGGTTCATCGTGGTGCCCTTGCACCCCGCCCGCCATGCTTGCGGTTATTCCGTGATCGCCGAGGCGATGGCGATGGGACGCGCGGTGATCGCCACCCGCACTGACGCACCGCCCGATTTTCTGCTCGATGGCGAAACCGGATTTTTCGTCGCCCCCCATGATGCCACGAGCCTCCAGGATTGCATTCGTCGTCTGCTGGATAACCCGACGGACGCACGCCTGATGGGGGAACGGGCGCGGGCGCTGATGGTTGGCCACTACAGCCTGGCCCATTATTGCGAGCGGCTCGAACGGATTGTTGCGGCATCGCTGCACCGGAGGGATGCGGCGCGCGGGCAAGAAAATTTTGCGCCGAACTCAACCCAGGCGAGCGGCGCACGTTAACCCCAGTGTAACGCAATTGCATAGCCATCCCGGCTCTCGGTGCGTGGCGGGGGTACGGATGTTCAACTTTTTTGCCACGGCGACTGCGCTCGCCCGTGACCGTTTAACGCTGGTGGACATTGGCGCCGCCGGCGGCGTGCAGCAGAAATGGAAGCGCCATCTGCGGAAAGTTCGCCCGGTGCTGTTCGAGCCCAATCCTGCCGAAGCGGCGCGATTGCGGCCGGCCTTGCCGTCCTATTCCGACGCCATCGTGGTTGAACACGGACTTGCGGCGGCGGCCGGCAAATATACCCTCAATGTCGCGCATTGGCCTGGATGCACGTCGCTCTTGACGCCTGATCGCGACATACTGGCAGGTTACAAGATCGCACCGCTCTACGAAACAGTCGACCAGATTAGTGTCGAGTGTGTACGGTTCGATGAACTCTATCGATCTGGCAAGGTCCCGTTGCCCGATGTCGTGAAGATCGACGTTGAAGGGTACGAGTACGAGGTGTTGCTTGGCTTTGGCGATCTGTTGCACGACGTCATCGGAATCGAGACGGAAGCCTGGTTTTACCCGGTCTTCAAAGGCCAGAAACTCCTGCATGACCTGGTGGCACTGCTGCTTCCGTTCGGGCTGAGTTTACGCCGAATTGAAACGGTTGACGGTTTTGAAGGCGACCTGGTCTGCGTCAACGCGTTTTTTACCCGCGGCAAGGCCGGCAAGCCGGATCTGACACCGGCGCAGATGCCAAAATATTCACTGCTGCAACATGTTTGGGGTCTCAATGGCACATAAATCCGACCGCAATGCAGCGTCCGGGCCCGGACCGCAGAAAATGCGCATTCCCTTCATCCGCCCGAATCCGCCGCAGCTTTCGACCATATCCGGACTATTGGCCGAAATTGAACGCAGTGGGATCTATTCCAACTATGGCCCGGTCAATGAACGGCTTGAAAACCAGTTGACGCGCGATATTTTCAGCGGCGTTGGCGCCTGTGTCACGGTTTCGAACGCGACTCTGGGGTTGATGCTGGCGATCAAGCAGGCAGTGGGCTGGCGACCGCGCGGACGCTATGCGCTGATGCCGTCTTTTACGTTTGCCGCCGCTGCCCAGGCCGCGCTGTGGTGTGGCCTGACACCGTTGCTGTGCGATGTCGATGCTGAAACATGGTTGCCGAGCGCGGATGCCGAGGAAGCGTTGCTGCGCCAATACGGGACGGAAATTGCCGTGATTGTTTCCAATGCGACGTTCGGCAACTGCCTCGACATGGCCCATTATGACCGACTTTCGGCGTGGTGGGGGATCCCGGTGGTTATCGATGCCGCCGCGTCGCTGGGCAGTCTGGACGGACGCGGCATCCCGTTCGGAAAGGGCAGCGCCCATCCGCTGGTATTTTCCATGCATGCCACCAAGGCTTTTGCAACTGCCGAGGCAGGGTTGGTTTACAGCAGCGACCCAACGCTGATCGCCCAGATACGTGCGATGGGCAATTTCGGTTTTGGCGAGCCGAGGTCTGCAACAATGCCAGGGCTCAACAGCAAGCTCAGCGAGGTTGGGGCGCTGCTAGGTTTACTGAAGCTCGGCGACATCGAAAACATCGCCCGCCATCGAAGCACCTGTTTCGAAAAATACCGCGCGCGCCTTCCGGATTTCACTTTTCAGCACATGACGGGCCAACGGGTCGCACATCAGTTTGTTGCCGTATTGGTGCCAGGCGATGCCGCGGATGACGTGACCGCGCTGATGACCAAGTTGGCGGGGCGTGGCATTGGCACCGGTCGCTATTTTGTGCCGCACCTGGCCGAGCAGCCATTCTTTCAACAGGCCTGCGTTTTCGGCGATCTGACAGTGACCGAAGCGCTGAGCCGGCGGATTATCGCGCTGCCGATGTCGGACTTTCTGACCGAAGACGATATCGAGGAGATCTGCGAGGAATTTCGCGCTTTGTGCCAGCCGTCGACGATGCGGCCCATGCACGCCCCGCC
>JACMOQ010000512.1 GCA_014377905.1 Acetobacteraceae bacterium
CCCGAGATCGTGGCGTCCGGCGCAAAGCTGCCGGACGGTATCGTCGATGGCGAAGTGGTAGCCCTCGATCACACCGGCGCGCCGGACTTCGCCGCTTTGCAGGCGGCAATCTCGGACCACAAAACTGCCAACCTGGTTTATTTTGTGTTTGACCAGATGTTTGCACACGACGAAGATCTTCGGAAATTGCCGCTCTCGGACCGTAAAGATCGGCTGCGGACGACTCTCGTGGGCGCGCGGGAAAATATCCGCTATGTTGACCATTTTGCCGTCGCGGGCGACGCAGTCTTACTCTCCGCGTGCCGCATGCACCTGGAGGGCATCGTATCCAAACGGCTTGACGCACCTTACCAGTCCGGCCGAGTAACGAGTTGGACCAAGTCCAAATGTCGCGGCGGGCACGAGGTTGTGCTCGGCGCTTACACAACAACCAACGGCGCCTTCCGGTCGCTGATCGCCGGGGCCTTCAAAAACGGACAGCTGGTGCATATCGGCCGGATCGGCACCGGCTTTGGCCGCGACACAGTGGCACGGATCATGCCGACGCTGCGGCAGTTTGAAACGCCCACAACGCCCTTCGCCCACCGCTTGCCAGGCAAGACCGGCGATGTGCATTGGCTCCGACCGGAACTGGTGGCGGAAATCGAATATGAAGGGTTTACCGGCGACGGGATGTTGCGCCAAGCCGCATTCAAAGGCCTTCGTGCCGACAAGCCGGCGCGGGAAATTGAGACTGAAACGCCGGCGCCCGTAACCACTGCACTCCAAAATCTGGCCCCGCCGACCGTCCACACCCACACGGTGATGCCGCGCGGAAGCGCCTCGGTAATGGGGGTGGTCGTTTCCAATGCGGAAAAGCCGCTTTGGCCCGATGGGTTAGACGGCGACCCTGTCACCAAGCTCGATCTCGCGCGCTACTACGAAGCCGTCGGTGGCTGGCTGATCCGTCATATTCGTGGCCGCCCGTGCTCCATCCTGCGTTGTCCAGACGGCATTGCGGGCGGGCAGCAGTTCTTCCAGCGCCATCCTGCGAAAGGCCAATCCAGTCTCATTACCGCGGTAACAGTTTCGGGCGACCGGCAGCCCTATCTTCAGTTCGATCGGACCGAGGCCCTGATTGCCGTGGCCCAGGTCGCCGGGCTGGAGTTGCACCCGTGGAATTGCGAACCGTTTAAACCTGAACAACCCGGCCGGCTGGTGTTCGACCTCGATCCGGCGCCCGATGTGCCGTTCGACCGGGTTATCATCGCAGCACGGGAGGTGCGCGACCGCTTGCAGCGCCTGGGGCTGGTCAGTTTCTGCAAAACGACCGGCGGCAAAGGACTGCACATCGTCACGCCGTTGAAGGGGGAGGGGGTTGATTGGGCAAGTGCCAAAGCCTTCGCGATGGGGGTATGCAAAATGATGGCGGCGGACGCGCCAGACCGCTATCTGGTCAGCATGGCCAAAAAATCGCGCGGCGGCCGGATCTTTTTAGACTATTTACGCAACGATCGCATGTCCACCGCCGTCGCCCCACTCTCGCCGCGCGCCCGCACTGGTGCCCCGGTATCGATGCCGCTCAATTGGACGCAGGTGACCAAAGGACTTGCACCGGCGCGATTTACCGTCCGCACAGTACCGTCGCTGATGTCTAAATTGACCGCATGGGAAGGGTATTGCGACAGCGAACGTTCATTGGCCCAGGCTATCAAAAGCCTCGGCAAGGTCTAGATGATTTTTTAGGTCGAAATCGAAACAAAATAAATCCGATCGGATCATGCCCTAGGTGAATTGGTCCTTGCGCATGATTGCATCACCCAGCATCTCGGGGTCGGCGGGTTCGGACAGCGCGTCCGCCGATGGATCGACGCGGTTGGTCATAAGCGGGTTGTCACGTCGGCTCTCCTCAAGCAGCGCGATGATCTTCGCGAGCTTCTGCTCGCTCAGGAGTGCGAGCTGGAGCGTCATCTGTTCGCGATGGCGGTCAAGCTGATCATCCCGACGTTGCGTAATCAGGATCAACATCGTCACTTCCAAAGATGTGAGTGCGGCAATCAGTGCGAGATAAGCAAACGGTGGCTCATCAAACACTGCAAAGCCCGCTGCACCGAGCGCGGTGTTCAGGGCGATCCAGCCTGCCGCGAAACAGCCCAAAATGGCGAGCGCCGAAGGCCCACCCAAACTCACCACCGCCCTTTCAACCGCGCGTTCTACCCGGGTGGCAGCTTCGCGATGGTTGGAATGTAGCTTCGCGATCAGCCGTACCGTCTGGTCGACATGGTCGGGGAGTTCGGCATCGGCACTGCGATCGGGTCCCATCTGGCCTACCTTCTCACCTTCAGCCCCAATGGATGATAATCACCGTTGCGCGACATGGTCGGCGACAAAAGCACCACGCCGTCCCATCGGCTTGGACGCCCCTTCGGTGGTGTCGCATGCAGTTTGCAGTTCCAGTTGGGAATTGAGCTGGGCGCCGAAAAGCACAATATAGGCCGTCACCCAGAACCACATCATCACACCTATGGCAGCCGCGAGCGGCCCGTATGTCGCGTCATAGCCAGCGAAACGTCCGACATAG
>JACMOQ010000513.1 GCA_014377905.1 Acetobacteraceae bacterium
AGGGCAGCCTAATCCGCGGTCGCCGCCCCCATCTTTTCCGCAAGTGTCGGCAACGTCATCCGCCGCTTGGGTGACAGCCACGCCTGCAAACGTTCCAGGTAAAGATAGATCACCGGGGTGGTATAGAGCGTCAGGAGCTGGCTCAACGCCAGACCACCAACCATCGCATACCCCAGCGGCCGGCGCAGCTCCGATCCCGCTCCGTGGCTGAGCATCAGCGGCAAGCCACTAAACAGGGCGGCAAGCGTGGTCATCATGATCGGCCGGAAACGCAGCAGGCAGGCGGTGCGAATGGCCTCATGTGCCGACATGCCGTCCACCCGTTGGGCATTGACGGCGAAATCCACCATCATGATGCCGTTCTTTTTGACAATGCCGATCAGCAGCAGCAGACCAATTACCGCGATTAGCCCCAGATCGTAGCCAAACCAGGTCAACATCAGCAGTGCCCCGACGCCGGCTGAGGGGATGGTCGACAGGATCGTCACCGGCAGGATATAGCTTTCGTACAACACACCAAGAATGATGTAGACGCTGATCAGGGCCGCGGCGAGCAGATAGGGCATGGTGGTGAGAGACGCCGCGAACGCCTGGGCGGTGCCTTGGAACGTACCTTGCAAAGTCACCGGGGTGGCCATTAGGCGCATCGCCGCGTTCACCGCCTGCACCGCCTCGCCCAAGGCGACGCCCTCGGCAAGGTTGAACGACAAAGTCACCGAAGGAAACTGCGATTGATGCGCAATCGAAAGTGGCGCCACCTTGGTGGAATCGACCTTGACGAAGGTAGACAAGGGGACGACCGAGCCGATGTTGGACCGAACGAACAGCTTGTCGAGCACCGCAAGATCGCCTTGCAATTCGGGCAGAACCTCAAGGATGAGCTTATAGGTGTTCACCTGGGTAAAATACTGCGTGACCTGGCGCTGGCCGAGCGCATCGAACAAGGTTTCGTCAATCACCTGTGGGGAGATGCCGAAGCGTGCGGCGGCGTCGCGATCAATGGTCAGCCGAACCGTGGCACCGCCATTCTTTTGATCGGTGGCGAGATCGCGCAATTCCGGCAAGCTTCGCAATTTGGCAAGAATTTTTGGTGCCCAGCTGTAAAGCTCATCGGTATCGGGGCTTTGCAGGGTATATTGATATTGCGCGTTTGATGGTCGACCGCCAACCCGGATGTCCGACCCGGCCTGAACGAAAAGCTGCGCCCCTTCAATCCGGGACACCGGGCCACGCAAGCGGGCCACTACCATTTGCGCGGTCACGCCCGGGCGTTCGTCAAACGGTTTCAAGGCGATGAAGAAGCGGCCGTTATTACCGGTTTGCCCCTGCGCGCCCGGCCCGACGATCGACGAGTAGCCGGCGATGGCGGGATCTTTCAGCAACACTTCGCCGAGCTTCAATTGCAGGCGGGTCATTTCCTTGAAG
Source organism: Acetobacteraceae bacterium (assembly GCA_014377905.1). GTDB lineage: Bacteria > Pseudomonadota > Alphaproteobacteria > Acetobacterales > Acetobacteraceae > CAITOL01. The sequence goes on from JACMOQ010000513.1 coordinate 1,426, forward strand.
GATATATCTTCCGCGCCTTGCGACACCGCCATTAGCATCCCGTTATCCTGCTCGGGGAAGAAGCCCTTTGGCATCACAATGCCCAGGTAAACCGTAACCCCGACCGTCACCACCCAAGACAGAAAGGTGATGTAGTGAAACCGCATGGCGATATCGAGGGTGCGTCGATACAAGCCGATCAGCCCATCGAAAAACTTCTCGATAATACGGTAGAAGATATTATGCCCGCCGGTATGGTGGCGAAGAAACCGCGAGCACATCATCGGCGTAAGGGTCAGCGACACAATCGCCGAAACCACCACCGCGACCGATACGACAACGGCGAATTCGCGGAATAATCGGCCGACAATCCCGCCCATCAACAGCAGCGGGATGAAAACAGCAATCAGTGAGGCGCTGATCGAGACAATGGTGAAGCCAATTTCGGCGGCACCCTTGATCGCGGCCTCATACGGGCGTTCGCCGTCCTCGATATGGCGGAAAATATTTTCCAGCATGACGATCGCGTCATCGACCACAAAGCCGACCGCGATGGTCAGGGCCATGAGAGACAGATTATCCAGGCTGTAGTTAAGCAAGTACATAATCGCGAAGGTGCCGATGAGGGCAATCGGCACGGTCACGCTCGGGATGATGGTCGCCCACACATTGCGCAGGAACAGGAAAATCACCATCACCACCAGCCCGATGGTGAGCATCAGCGTCATCTGCACGTCTTCCACCGACGCACGGATGGTCTGGGTGCGATCCATCACCTCGGTCACCTTGACCGAGGGCGGCACGGCGGCGAGCAATCCAGGCAGCCGGGCTTTGATCTGGTCGACCGTGTCGATGATGTTGGCGTCGGGCTGTTTGAAGATGATCAACTGGACGCCGAGCTTGCCGTTCTGGTGACCGGCGATCAAAAGGTTATCCGCGGCATCAATCGCCTGGCCGATATCGCGGACCCGGACCGGGGCGCCATTGCGGAAAGCGATCACCAGGTCATTGTACTCTGATGCCTTAGTGATCTGGTCATTGGCGTAGATGGTGAAGCTGCGCAATTCGCCGTCGATGCTGCCTTTGGGGGCGTTGACGGTCGATTGCAGCAACGCCAACCGGGCGTCTTCCATCGTCAGGCCCATGGCCGCGAGCCGCGCCGGATCCACCTGCACCCGTACCGCACGCTTGCGCTCGCCGCCGATGAAGACCTGGCTGACGCCGGAAATGGTTGAAATCTGCTGCGCCAGGATATTGTCGGCGTAGTCGTTGACAGTGATCAGATCGAGTTCGTCGGATTGAACGGCGAGAATCAGGATCGGACTGTCGGACGGGTTGACCTTGAAGAAGGTCGGCGGATTGGGAAGGTTGCGCGGCAACTGGCCGGCTGCGGCAGTGAGCTTGGATTGAATGTCGAGCGCTGCGCTGTCGATGCTGCGGTTAAGGTCGAACTGCACTGTCACACTGGTGCGGCCGAGCACGGAATTGGAGGTCATTTGCGCGACGCCGGGGATTTGCGCGAACGCCCGTTCCAGCGGCTGGGCAACCGCGGTCGCCATGGTTTCAGGACTGGCGCCGGGGAAGGACACCTGGACCGAAATCGTCGGGAATTCCACGTTTGGCAAAGGTGCCACCGGCAGCAGCGGATAGGCGACAATCCCGACCAGCACGATGGCCGCGATCATCAGCGAGGTTCCAATCGGGCGGCGGATGAACGGGGTGCTGATGCTCATGCGGGTGCTGCCTGCTGTGCGGTGTGGGTAAGACGAAAATCAGCTGGTCGGTCTGCCTTGCGCGGCGATCACCTTGGTGCCGTTGGCCAGACGCGAATGGCCGGCGATCACGACTTGGGTGCCTTCGTCGAGGCCTTTGGTCACGATCGCGACACGGCCATCATCCTGCCCGACCGTCACCGCTTGCACGGCGGCGGCATTGTCCTTGATGACATAGACAAACAAACCATCCGCGCGGCGCTGCACCGCAATCGACGGCACGGTGATCGCCCCGCGCTGGATTTCGGTTTGCAGCTTCATAGTGACGAACTGCCCCGGCCAAAGCCGGTTATCGGCATTGGGGAACGACGCCTTGAGCTTGATGGTGCCGTTGGCGGGATCGATTGTGTTGTCGGTGGTCTGCAATTCACCCTGCCCGAGCAAGGTCTTGCCGTCTGGCGAACTGGCGAACACCGTGAGCTTGGTGCCGGCGCCTTGGGCGAGCGTCATCGCCGCCTGGATCGCCGGCAGGCTATCTTGCGGTAAGGTGAAAATCACCGCGATCGGGCGAATTTGCGCAATGGTGACAATCCCCGCACCGGCGGGATCCGCGGCACGGATGACGTTTCCGGGGTCTGCCATACGAATGCCGACCCGACCATCGAACGGGGCGGAGATGTTGGTATAATCCAAATTAACTTTGGCGGCCGCGATCGCGGCGTCGTCGGATTGCAACTGGGCGGTCAACTGGGCCACGGTTGCAGTGCGCTGATCAACCACCTGTTGGGCAGTGTATTGCTGCTTTGCGAGTTCGACCGAGCGCGCAAGGTCGAGCCGGGCCGAGGTCAGCACGGCCATGTCGGCGGCTTTGCGGGCCACCGCCTGATCATAGGCGGCCTGATAAGGTGCGGGGCCGATCAGCGCCAGCCGATCACCCTTTTTGACGTCCTGGCCTTCCTGAAAAAACACTTCCTGCAAGGTTCCATCGACCCGCACCCGGATGAGCGCGTTCTGGAAAGCCTGCACTGCGC
>JACMOQ010000514.1 GCA_014377905.1 Acetobacteraceae bacterium
CCGGCTTCGGTGGTGGCAACCAGCGCCGCAAGCTGGGCTGCCAGATCGGGATGCACCGCAGCGGTTGCCAGCAGGTAGGGCTCCAGCCGAATGGCGCGAAAAATCTCATCAGTGGGAAAATCGGCGGCAGCATCGGTTGTCGCGGCATGGATCAGCACCAGACGGGCGGCAACCTGGGCTGCAAATGCCGGGTCAGCAAGCCCATCGCGCAGCGCTGATTTCCATAATCGGTAGCGGTCCGGCGGCAGGAAGCGCATCGCCAGCACGCCATCGATCTGCCCGAGCAACCCCGGCGTTGCGCCTGGCACCGCGGCCTCCGCCCGCCGCATCCACCCGGCCTCATACTGGTTGCGGATCACCGGCGCTTCCCACAAAGCCGCCACTTTCAGCCGCGACAACGCCCGCTTGGCGCAAATCGGACCGGATGGCAGATCAATGCGCCAGATGTCGGACGACACCCCGCCGGCGAGCGCTTCCCCGGTCGCGCTGTCGCCCAGCGCCAGCAACCCGAGGTGGCGCAGGGCATCCAGTATTTCTAGTGGTGGCAAATTTCGTCCCATCGCGGCATCCTGTCGTCTGGACCACGCCACCGCAAGCCGGGGCGCCGCGGGAGGATCGCAGATGGACACAATTGAGGCCGACTACGTCATCGTTGGGGCGGGATCAGCAGGCTGCGTGTTGGCAGCCCGCCTGAGCGAGGACCCTAATTGCCGGGTAGTGGTGTTGGAAGCTGGCGGACCCGACCGCAACATCTGGATCCACATCCCGATCGGCTATGGCAAGACCATCGTCAATCCCGCCGTCAACTGGATGTATCAGACCGAGCCGGAGGCTGGAGTCAACAACCGTTCCGTGTTCTGGCCGCGCGGCAAGGTGTTGGGCGGATCGTCGTCGATCAACGGGTTGTTATATGTGCGCGGCCAGGCCGAGGATTATGACCATTGGCGCCAACTCGGCAACACTGGCTGGTCCTATGACGACGTGCTGCCCTATTTCAAGCGGTCCGAAGGCCGGGTCGGCAGCGATCCGGACGGGCTGCATGGCCATGACGGCGCGTTGACGGTCACCGATTTCACCGATCCCAACCCGTTGGCCCAAGCCTATGTCGAAGCAGCCCAACTCGCCGGCATCCCGTTCAACCCGGACTATAACGGCCGCTACCAGGATGGGGTGTGCTGGTATCAGACCACCATCCGCAACGGCCGGCGCTGTTCGGCGGCGCGCGCCTTCCTGCATCCGGCGATGAAGCGAAAAAATTTGCGGGTGATCACCAACGCCCAGGCCGAGCGGGTGCTGCTCGCCGGCCGACGTGCGGTGGGCGTTGCGTTTCGCCATAAGGGCGAAAGCGTGACCGTGCGCGCCGCGAGGGAAGTCATCTTGTGTGGTGGCGCGATCAATTCCCCACAATTGCTGATGCTGTCGGGCATTGGCCCTGCCGCGCATTTGGCCGATTGCGGGATCGAGGTTGCGCATGATCTGCCCGGCGTTGGGCAGAATTTACAGGATCATTTCAATATCCGCATGGTTTACAAGGCGACCCAGCCGCTGACCATCAACGACATCATGATGTCGCCGCGCCGGATGGCGATGATGGGGCTGCAATATCTGCTGACCCGATCCGGCCCGTTGACCGCGAGCGCCGGGCAGGTCGGGATTTTCACCCGCACCCGCCCAGAACTCGCAACGCCTGACGTGCAATTCCATTTCATTGGGTTTTCCGCCGATCGTCCGGCGGAAGGGCTGCACAAATTCTCCGGCTTCACCCAGCATGTCTGCCAGTTGCGCCCGGAAAGCCGAGGCACCATCACCCTTAAATCATCCGATCAGCTGGCCGCGCCTGCGATCCACGCCAATTATCTGGCGACTGAGCTTGATCGCGCCACCATGCTCGCCGGACTGCAACTCGGGCGTCGGATTGCCGAACAGGCGCCGATGGCGGCGATGATCGAGAGCGAATATCTGCCGGGCGCGCATGTTCAGTCTGACGCGGACATGATGAATTACATCCGCGGATATGGTGCCACGGTCTATCATCCGGTCGGCACTGCCAAGATGGGGCAGGACCGGATGGCGGTGGTCGATGACCAGTTGCGCCTGCACGGTATTGGCGGCCTACGGGTTGCCGATGCGTCGGTGATGCCGACCTTGGTTTCTGGCAACACCAACGCCGCCTGCATCATGATTGGCGAAAAATGCGCCGATCTGATTCGCGGCCAAACCCTGGCGAGGGCGGCATGATACTCGACGGCAAAACCAAAGGTATTCCGGGCGGCGTCGCGCCGTTCCCAATTGGCGAGATCGCAGCCAAGGCCTGGAACCTGCTGGCCGAGGATCTGGTGTTGCCAGTCGCGATCCTGCGCGACAGCGCGATCAGCCACAACAGCGCCTGGATGCGTGATTTCGTCGCCCGCAGTGGCGCGGTGATCGCCCCTCACGGCAAGACCAGCATGGCGCCGGATTTGTTTGCCCAGCAGATCGAGGACGGCGCCTGGGCGATTACCCTTGCCACCGCCCAGCAAATCCGGGTGGCCCGCGAATTCGGATTTTCCCGCATCATTCTGGCAAACCAGTTGGTTGGAAAGCAGGCCATTGCCTACGTGCTCGATGAACTCAAGCGCGATCCGGACTTGGATTTCTACTGCATTGCCGACAATGTGGACAACATCGCGACCCTTGCCGCCGCCGCGCGCGCGGCTGATATTGGCCGGCCATTGCAAATCCTGCTCGAAGGCGGCTGGCTCGGCGGGCGCACTGGGGTACGCGATATCGCCACCGGCCTCGCCGTCGCCCGCGCCATCAAAGCTTGCGAACCATACCTGGTGCTGCGCGGCGTGGAAGGGTTCGAAGGTCTGACCAACGGCACCCGTGCCGAGGGCGAGGCGCAGGTGCGCGGCTTCCTCGATATGCTGGTGGCACTCGCCCAAGCCTGTGAAAAAGAGGCCTTGTTCGCCCCCGGAGAAGTTATTCTAACGGCTGGTGGCTCAGCGTTTTTCGACATGGTGCTGGCGTGTTTCCACCATGCCGGCCTTGCCAGTCCAACCCGGGTTATCACCCGCAGCGGCTGCTATCTCAGCCATGACGGGGCGATGTATCGTCGTTTCTTTGCCGATATCGTCGATCGCGCGCCAGGGGCTGCGGCCGGTGGCGGTTTGCGTCCGGCATTGGAAGTCTGGGCCTATGTCCAGTCGCGCCCTGAACCTGGGAAAGTGCTGTTGACCATGGGCAAACGCGATATCGGGGCTGACGAAATGCCCAACCCAGTGCTGTGGTATCGTCCAGGCAGTGCTGTTCCGGTGGCAGTGCCGGCAGCCCACAAGGTGGTCAGCTTCAACGATCAGCATTGCCACATGCTGGTGCCAGAAAATTCACCCTTGCGGGTTGGTGATATGGTCAGCTTCGATGTGTCGCACCCGTGCCTGACTTTCGACAAATGGCGGGTGCTGTATCGGATCGACGATGATTATAATGTTACATCAGCGATCGAAACGTATTTTTAGCGCCAGCCTGGCGCCGGAACTTTTTTCACCCGCGCATTGATCTCGTCAATCGCGGTCACTTCGCCGTCCCACACATCGTCAATCAGATCGCGATTGGCCATCGCCCAGGCGGAAACCCGTTCGAATTCGCGCTGATACAAGCCACCGCTGATCTGGATCACCATCGGTTCGAGCGCCAGTTGGGTGACGTTGTCCGAGTCGTAGCGGAACCCCGGCGTTACTTCGATGATCGGATCGTCCTGGCCGTTGCTCTGGTTCAGCCAGATCACCTGGGTCAGGCCGGTGAGGTTGGCTTTAAGGCCGATTGAGCCGCGCGGGCCACGCAACGGCGCGTCGGGATTTTGCTGGGCCATTACCGGTGCCGGACGTTCGGCGACCGGCGCGGGGCGTGCTGTGGGAACCGGGGCAGGCGGGGCTGCCGTTACGGCCGGGGCTGCCGGCGCCGGGGCGGGCGGACGCGGCTTGAGCACCATTTCCTCGGTCGCGCGGATATCGGCCCGGGGGGCGGGCGGTGCCGGGCGCACGCGTGGCACAGATTGGCGCACCTGGACGCCGGATTCGCCCACCACTAATGACAGGTCCGGACATTGCACCGACACCAGCCGCAGCGCGTCTTCGAATTCGGGGCGGAAATCGGCTTCCGACTGTCCGGTTTTGCCGAACGCGCCGACCAGGCTTTCCCAGTCGGTCATCGGTGCGGGCACGTCGGCGCCAGCGCGCTTGCCGGCCGCCAGCATATGGGTCACCCAGCAATAGGCATCGAGCGCGATCGGCGTGGAATCGAGGCTGCCAACGACAGCGCGATCGAGCAGCACCTTGTTTTCCCCGAGGCTCGCCAGGAAACGCGCGCCCAACCGCACCGAGCCGCGCCATTCAGCGGCAGCGCGCGGACGGCCGCGGGCATCGAACAGGCTGAGCGGGGCACCACTGCCGAAGCCGATGGCGAGCTTGCCGGTGATCAGGTGATCGTAATTTAGCGCCAGATCGGCAAGTTCATTGCCTTCGGCACCAAGCAATTCGCCCAAAGCGGGCAGATCGCTGCAAAGATCGACGGCCACGCTATCGGCACGCAAAGCAGTATCGCAGATCAGCATCAGCAGGCGCCGCAGCCAGCGCCCGGCCGGCAGCGTCGCGTCTGGGGCTGGTGTCATCAGCACCTCGGCCTCGCCCACCACACGGCGGAATGGCTCAGCCTGGGCTGCGATCGGCAGGCCAACCAGACAAAGTGCGGCGTGGGTGTATATTCCGTCGTCGATGGGCGCGGCGGATGCGTCGGCCGTCACCGCCGGACGCGGTTCGGAAATGGTGTTCATTGGGTATAAGGACCTGCGCAGACTGAAGGGTGCAAGCGGGCGAAATGGGCGAAGGGAGTCGGGCGCCCGCTAGGCACGCAGTGGATAGCTGGATTGTGGTTTGGCAGCAAGCCCGGAAAAAGTGACGCAAAGTTTTCTATAATCCAAAACGAAGAATCAAAAAAATTCATGACTCTGTTGCGGCTGGCGTGGGCTTGCTGAAAAACACCCGCGTCAGCCCTGACGACACGCCTCGCCCGGTCTCCTGCCAGCCGAGCTTTGTATAAAGTGCAATGTTTTCCACCATGATTTGGTGGGTATAAAGCCGCAATTCGGCAAATCCGCGCAGCCGGGCTTGGTCGTCAGCGAAATCCATCAGGATGCGGCCGAGTCCGGTGCCCTGGGCGTCCGGATCGACGGCAATATTGTCGAGCAGCAGATGGTCTGATCCGTCAATTAGCACGATCAGCCCGGCGATCGGATCGCCGGTGACAAACATCTGGTGGGCTGCAATCCGCGCGGCGTAATCGTCCAACATTGGCCCGGGCGGCGCGCCGATGCGGGCGAAATACTTGGTGTAAGCCCGGCGAACGATGGTCTCGACAGCGCGCAGGTCAGCAGCATTGGCTTGGCGGATCATTTCCTAATCCTGCCCCCTTTCGCCCGCCGCTTCAATCGGCCACGATGGTTGAAACGCTCAGGAGGAGACCATCGATGTGGGAAGAAAGCACGCGCTACCCCGATCCGCGCGTATCGGTTCTGGACCCGGCTTTCCTGAAATACCGCATCGTGCTGGCCTCGGTCGAGCGGCTTTATACGGGCTGCCGCTGGTCAGAAGGCCCGGTGTGGTTCGGCGAACATCGCTGTGTGCTGTGGTCCGACATTCCCAATAACCGCATTCTGCGCTGGGACGAGGAAACCGGCGCGACCACGGTTTTCCGCAAGCCATCCAACAACGCCAACGGCAACACCCGCGACCGGCAGGGCCGGCTGGTGACGTGCGAGCATGACGCGAGGCGGGTAACGCGCACCGAATATGATGGCGCGATCACGGTTCTTGCCGACAGCTACAAGGGTAAGAAGCTTAACTCGCCGAACGATATCGTGGTCGCGCGCGACGGTGCGGTGTGGTTCACCGACCCGACCTTTGGCATTCTCGGCAATTACGAGGGCCATTTCGCGGAGTCCGAGCTGGCCCCGGCGGTCTACCGGCTCGACCCGTCTGGCCGGCTCGACATGATGACCGATGAGGTTGCCGGACCGAACGGGCTGGCGTTTTCGCCCGACGAAAAGCTGCTGTATGTGGTGGCGTCACGCGGCGAACCGACACGCAAAATCGTTGCCTTCGACGTCAAAGACGGCAAAGCGCTCGGCAAGCAACGAGTGCTGATCGATGCCGCGGGTGGTTCGCCCGATGGCTTCCGCGTCGATGTCGATGGCAATTTGTGGTGCGGCTGGGGCATGGGGCATGACGACCTCGATGGGGTGCGGATTTTCAACGCCGCTGGCACCCCG
>JACMOQ010000515.1 GCA_014377905.1 Acetobacteraceae bacterium
CCCGATCTGCAGATGCAGCGGCTGCTGCGCCGCGCCGGGCGGGACGCTTTCGGCCTGCCACCAATCCTGGAAATCAATCCGCGCCACCGTTTGATTGCGCAACTGGTGTCCCAGGTCGCGGCGGGGGAGGACATCGCCGATCAGGCATCGGTGCTGTTCGATCTGGCGCGCCTGCAAGATGGCGAACTGCCAAACGATCCGGCCGGCTTCGCCCGGCGCATCGAGATGGCGCTCGCAAATCCGGCTCCTTAACTGAAACAGCGCTGGTTCTGCATTAAAATGTGACGCAACGTTACGGAATGATAGGGTTGATCGAACCCCAGTCGTTCCGTAGCCGCGAACAATTAATTCCACGTTATTTTGCACCAAAATTACGCGGGAAGCTTGTAAATTGGGATTTTGCGATTCATATCTCAGGCGGAGCGTTGCACTTCCGGAGTGCGGCGCATTGGGAATGAATTTTGATGATCGACCAAAGCCTGCCTTGTGTGGAAGCATCGGTGGCGGCGCGTCCGCTTTACGCGGTCCGCCCCAACGACCTGCCCAACCTGCTTGCAAAGCTCACCACGGTGCAACATGGATACCTGACCGGTAGTGGTTTTACCGGCGGAGCGGGCGAATTGGCGCTGCTGCCAGGTGATGCGGGCGTTGTCGGTGCTGTCTCAGGATTGGGCGCGGATCACGGCCCCAACGCCTTCGGATCATTGGCAACCCGCCTGCCTGAGGGCGATTGGACACTGGTCGCCGGAGATTTCGATCTCGGCACCGCTGCGCTGGGATTTTGCCTTGGCGCCTATAGCTATCAAGGTTTCAAACAACCCAAACGTCCCGTTGCCCGGCTGGTCACGCCGTCCGGCAGCGTTGCGGCTTTGTCGCAGGCGCGTGCGATTTGGATGGTGCGTGATCTGATCAATACGCCGGCGAATTTGCTTGGCCCGGCCGAACTTGCCGACGCGGCCCTGGCACTCGGCGCGGCAAATGGCGCGTTATGCCACCGGATCGAAGGTGCCGCCCTCGACGCCGCCTATCCAACCGTCGCAGCCGTCGGTCGCGGCTCGGACCGCGCACCGGTCGTCGCCGGCTTCACTTGGCGCGGCAGCAAAGCGGGTGGCGACGCACCGTTGATTTCTCTGTGCGGCAAAGGCGTGGTGTTTGATACTGGCGGCTACGACCTTAAGCCATCCGCCGGCATGTTGCGGATGAAAAAGGACATGGGCGGTGCGGCCAATGTGCTCGGCATGGCGCGCATCATGATGGAAGCCGACTTACCGATCCGGCTTTCGGTGCGAATTGGTTGCGTGGAAAATTCGGTCTCCGGCCACGCGATGCGCCCGCTTGACGTTATCCGCACCCGCCGCGGCCTGACGGTGGAAATCGGCAATACTGATGCCGAGGGCCGCTTGGTTTTATGCGATCTGTTGGCCGAGGCGTCAGATGAAAGCCCGGACCTGCTGATCGACTGCGCAACCCTGACCGGGGCGGCGCGGGTTGCCCTTGGGCCAGAATTGCCTGCCCTGTTCTGCAATGATGATGCCTGGGCAGCGCGACTGATCGCCGCCGGAACGGACCGGCATGATCCAATGTGGCGCCTGCCGCTTTGGGACGGCTATGACAGCTGGCTCGACAGCCCGATCGCCGATCTTAACAACGTGTCCAGCAAGCCGATGGCCGGCGCGGTCACCGCAGCACTCTACATGCGTCGCTTCATCGCACCTGGGGTGAAATGGGCGCATTTCGACATGTATGCCTGGAATGACGCCACCCGGCCCGGCAGGCCCGAAGGCGGTGAGGCGCAGATCATCCGCGCAGTCAGTGCGGCCATCGCCGCGAGTTTGCCAACCGCCTGACCGGGGCGGCCCGGACGCTCTGGCCGTCAACTTCCACGTTCCGATCTCGTTCACATCAGAGGATTAATCACATGGCCGCTTCTCCCACTACCGTCACCACCGACCAATTGGTTGGCGTTCTGCGCGACACTACGGTTTCCCTGGTCCGTCGTGATGGCCCCGATTTGTCGGCCCGCCAACTTGGCGTGTTCCTGACCTGTTACCTCGATGATACCGGCCAGACGGTTCGTGGCCTCGCCGCCAACCTTCACGTCTCCAAGCCCGCCATCACCCGCGCGCTTGATCGGCTTGGCGAGCTTGACCTTGCCCGTCGCAAGACCGATCCGGCCGACCGCCGCAGCGTATTGGTGCAGCGTACCCCGAAGGGCACGAACTTCCTGAAGGATCTGCGTGGCATGATGGCCGAAGCGGCGAATGATGCAGGCAAGGCCGAAACAGCCCCGGCGCCAGTGATCAGGCCCGCCGCGAAGGCAGCGAAACCAGCAAAAGCCGCCAAGGCTGCGCCGGTCAAAGTAGCCGCAAAGCCCGTCAAGGCCGCAGCAAAGCCCGCCAAGGCCAAAGCGAAAGCCGCCCCGGCAAAGAAAAAAGCCAAAGGCTGAGCCAAAACCCCGCCGCCGCCCCTTTCACCGGGGCGGCGGTGGAATTTTAGTAAGCTATGCGGCCCATCTCCGTGCGCTATCTTCGAGCAGACGCGGCACTTCACTCGCCGGGCGGGGAGGGCTGAAGAAGTAGCCCTGCACTTCGGTGCACCCGTCGGCGACCAGTTGGTGCAACTGCTCCACCGTCTCCACGCCCTCAGCAGTTGTGGATATCCCGAGCGACCGCCCGAGCCCGGCAATCGCGCGAACAATCGCCGACGAGTCCGCCCCGTCCGGCAAGCCTCGCACAAAGCTTTTATCGATTTTGAGTTTATCGAAAGGAAAGCTGTTAAGGTAGCGCAGCGATGAATAGCCGGTCCCGAAATCATCGAGCGATATCCGGATCCCTAGCGCCCGCAGCCGGTGCAAGGCTGCCAGTGTTGACTCGTTTTCCTGCAGCAAGAGGCTTTCGGTAATCTCCAATTCGAGCCTGGTCGGCGATAATCCGCTGTCGCGCAACGCCGCTTCAACCTGATCGGCGATACCGCCAGTCGCGGTCGATTGCATGAATTGGATCGGCGACAGATTAACCGCGACCGCGACATTGGTCGGCCAACGCATCGCCTCGGCACAGGCAGTCCGCAGCACCCATTCCCCGATCGGGACGATCAACCCAACTTCCTCGGCGAGCGGGATGAAGCGATCCGGTGGCACCAGCCCGGAAATCGGGTGTCGCCAGCGGATCAGCGCCTCGAACGACTTCACCCGATGCTCCGCCAGGGAGATCAGCGGCTGGTAGAAAAGCTCAAATTCATCGTGCAACAGCGCCTGGCGCAAATCGGCTTCAAGGGTGCGGCGGGAATGGGCGGCCTCATCCATTTCCGGCACGAAAACCCGCCACACCCCGCCGCCATCTTGTTTGGCACGATCGAGTGCGAGGTCGGCATTTCGCAGCAGACGCTCGTGATCACGCTGATCGGGGCTGGAAACCGCTGTCCCGATCGACGCCCCGATCACCACGTTTCGGTTGTTGATAAGAAATGGGCGGGCAATGATGGTAATCAGACGATCGGTCAGGGCAGTCACCGCCGCGGGGTCGTCCACATTGCGTTGAATAATCGCAAACTCATCGGCGCCGAGGCGCGCGACCAGATCATGATCGCGCACAGATTGGCGTAGACGGGTGGCAACCTCGCACAGCAAAGCATCCCCGATCGCATAGCCGTTGGTGTCGTTCACGGTCTTGAAGCGATCAAGGTTGACGCAATGAACTGCAAGACTCACGCCCGGTGTGGCGCAGACCGCACGCATCGCCGCCTGGAGTGCCGCCCGATTGGGAAGGTTGGTAAGCACGTCATGGCTGGACATGTGAGCGATCCTTGCAACACTCCGATTCTGCTCGGTAACATCCTCATACGTGCACACCCAACCACCACCCTCCATGGGCACACGCCGCAACGACAGCATGCGCCCACTGCCCATCATAAGCTGTTCAACCGTCTGGCGTCGGATCGCGAAAGGCGCGCGGGCATCGCGTTCCAGAGTCGAAAGATCCTGGTCGGGCAGGTTTCCGGCAGCCCGGCTCAACGCCAGGATTTCGCCAAACTGAATGCCCGGCGCAAGCAATTCGCCCGGCACACCATGTGACGTCTGGAACTGCCGATTGCTGACCATGAGGTGGAGCCCGGCGTCGAGCATGATCAGCCCCTGGCCCATATTGTTAAGGGCGGCATCGAGCATGGTGTTAGCAGCCGAAAGCGAAGCGCCGCGGCGCCGCGCCTCTGCGGCGGTGTCGCGGAAAATTGCAACCGCGCGCGCCATGTCCCCCACTTCATCGGCGTCGTCCAACGATGGCACTGACAAGACGGCGTCATCACGCGCCAGGTCCTCCATCACTGCGGTGATAGCGCTCAGGCGGCGCAGCACCCCGATCGTCGCCGATACGCCAATGATTGCAAATGCCAGTGCCAACGCTGTGCCAAGCACAATCCACAGCAGCATGGCGTTTGTCGTCGCGCGCAGTCCGGCGATTGCGCCTTGAACCTCAGCCATGCGTCGGCTGCGCCAATTCTGAACTGCGGCGGCAACCTGGTCGGCCTCGGTGGAGAAGGCTACGGGTCGTCCGGCGTCGTGGCGCCGCATTGCCGCTTCGCCCAGCGATACCAGGCGCGGCAAACGGCTGGCGATTTCGCGTAAGGCCCAGGCATCCGCCGGCGCGCCCGGCAATTCAGCCGCGATATCCCGCTCGATCTGAAGTGCCAACCGGGTAAATTCAGCATTCATCGCGGCACGACGCGGACCGCCAAGCGGCGCTTCGGCCACCAGCCGCCGTTGCTGTTCCAGTGCGACATCCACGGTATCAATCCGACGCACCGAGGCGAGGCCGTCATCAAATAGCGACGCACCTACAAGCTTGACCGAATACGCATGCCAAACCGCACCGCCGCAGACAACGGTCATCGCGATCAGAGATAGCGTGATGACCATCTGCAGTTTGCCAACAATTCCCAG
>JACMOQ010000516.1 GCA_014377905.1 Acetobacteraceae bacterium
GCGATCCACCACTGCCCGCATCGACCGTCCGATCAGGCGCTGAATTTCCTGGGTGCGGCCGGATTGCTTGCCGCGTGCAGCTTCGCGGTCACCACGGGTATGGGTGGCGCGTGGCAACATGCCGTACTCGGCGGTCACCCAACCGAGGCCGGAATTGCGCATGAACGGCGGCACGCGGGCTTCAACGCTCGCCGTGCACAGCACTTCGGTGCCGCCCATGCGGATCAGGGCCGATCCTTCGGCATGATGGGAAAAGCCGGTGGTGATGGAAACGTTGCGAAGGGTGTCAGAAGCTCGGCCAGATGGGCGCATGGGGATCAGTATTCCTGAGTGTTGGCGCCTCTATTGGCCGGCGCGCGGGGATGATGCAAGTTTTCGGTCGGCGGATTTCCCAACCGCCGGTGAACCTGCGACACTCTGACAATGTCCGGTCAACGCCCCCAGATGCGTCCGCCTTTCGTCGGTGCGGGAATGCCCGGCGGACTGGACCCGCGTTCGGCCGCGATCCTGCGTGAAATTGTCGAGCAATATGTGGAAACCGGCGAACCGGTCGGCAGCCGCACTCTGTCACGGCGCCTGCCATTGGCCCTGTCACCGGCGACCATCCGCAATGTGATGGCCGATCTTACCGATGCGGGGCTGCTGTTTGCCCCCCATACCTCGGCTGGGCGCTTGCCGACCGATCTTGGGCTCCGCCTGTTCGTCGATGGGCTGCTGCAATTCGGCGAATTATCCGACGATGATCGCGAAGCCGTCACCCATGCGCTCGCGGCATCGGGCCGCAGCCTGGAAGACACCCTCGCCGAGGCGTCCACCATGCTGTCCGGCCTTTCATCGGCGGCCGGGCTGGTGCTGGCGCCGAAATCGGACACCGCGCTCAAGCATATCGAGTTCGTCCCGCTTGGCCCTGGCCGTGCCCTGGTGGTGCTGGTCAGCGCCGATGGCCAGGTGGAAAACCGGGTGATCGAAACCCCGACCGGCCTGCCGCCATCGGCTTTGCAGGAGGCCGGCAACTACCTGAACGCCCGCCTGTCCGGGCGGCCGATCGCCGAATTGCGCCGCATCGTCGCCGAGGAAATGGCTACCGACCGGACGCAACTTGATGCGCTTTCGACCCAGATCGTCGCCGCCGGCCTCGCCACCTGGTCCGGCGAAGGGCGCGGCGGCAGCCTGATCGTGCGCGGCCAGGGCAAGCTGCTATCCGATGTCACCGAAATCGAGCGCCTATCAACCATCCAGGCATTGTTTGAGCGGCTGGAAACCCACGATACCATGATCCGCCTGCTCGATTTGGCGGAAAGTTCCGACGGGGTGCGGATCTTTATCGGCGCCGAAAGCGGACTGTTCGGCACATCGGGCGTTGCCATGGTGGTCGCCCCCGCCCGCAACGCCGCCAACCGCATCGTCGGCGCCATCGGGGTGATCGGGCCGACACGGATCAATTACGGGCGGATCATCCCGGTGGTGGACTACACTGCCAGGGTCATCGGCCGGCTCCTCGGGTAGCGCCCTTGTCCAACGCCTTGAATTGACCCATTTGTAACAGGACGAGCCGCCAACAGGACCCCGGGATGATCCACTACGAACTCCGATGCAGCGCCGAGCACAGCTTCGATGGCTGGTTCAAAGATAGTGCCAACTTCGAACAGCAGGCCAAACGCGGCCTGCTCGAATGCCCGATCTGTGGCACAGCGAAGGTCGAGCGCGCCCTTATGTCGCCATCGGTACCGAAAAAGGGCCGGCCGATGCGTAACGAAATCGTGCCGATGCCGCAAGCAGCCCCGGAGCCAACGCCCGATCCCGCCCCGATGGCGGTGCAAACCCCAGCGCTTCCGGCCCATATGCGCGCCGTGCTGCAACGCATGCGCGCCGAGATCGAGGAAAAATGCGACTATGTTGGCGATGATTTCGCTGATGAGGCGCGCCGCATCCATCATGGGGAATCCGACGCACGCGGGATTTACGGCGAAACCACCGCCGAGGATGCTGAATCGCTGGCCGAGGAAGGCATTGATGTTACGCGGATTCCGTGGGTGCCGCGCGCGGACGGCTGAGTTCTTTCTCCACCGCGTCGATCACCAAACCTTGCCATCCCGGCCCAACGCCCGCAGCTGCGCCAGCAAGTCGGCGGGAAAGCGAATGCTCACCAGTCGCTTCGGGTCACTGAGTTTCGGGCGGCCACGTCGCACAATCCGCGTTCCATCGCGTACAGTCGCGGCTGAAAAAAAGCCGTCCGTCAGTTCCGGCGCGTCATCGCCCTCATTCAAGATGCTTGGCCCAGAGCCGTATTTCCTTGGCATGTGCATACCTCATTGAGATAACCCGCCGCGTGTTGCCGCGCGGGGTCCAAACCATAACGACCATGCGATCCGCGATGTGTCCGGCTGAAATATAGCGGCGTTCGCCATAATTCATCCGGTCATCCGATAGCGTCGCATGAACACCCGGGAAGAGCTGAATAGCATCGGCGAAATCGAGGCCACGCTCCGCTAGCGTCGCAGCGCGTTTGGCCGCGTCGTAGCTCAACTCAATGAATTAATGTATCTACGTTTAATGCCGATGTCAATCGGCGGCCTCAGCGAACCCACCCGACTGGCGATGCCACATCCGCGCATAAGGGCCGGGATTCGCCAACAACGCCGCATGGGTCCCAGCCTCAATAATCCGCCCATGTTCCAACACGATCAGCCGGTCCATCCGCGCGATGGTAGACAGCCGGTGCGCGATGGCGATCACCGTCCGCCCGCGCATCAGAGTTTCAAGCTGGGACTGAATGGCGGCTTCAACTTCGCTGTCCAATGCCGAAGTCGCCTCATCCAGCACCAAAATCGGCGCGTTCTTCAGGATCACCCGGGCAATCGCAATGCGCTGGCGCTGCCCGCCCGACAGTTTCACCCCGCGTTCCCCAACATGGGCATCAAACCCGGTCCGCCCGTTCCAATCTTCCAAGGTTTCGATGAAGTCGAGCGCTTCGGCCTGCCGCGCGGCGTCGATCACCTCGGCATCGCTCGCCCACGGCCGGCCATAGGCGATGTTGTCGCGGATCGAGCGATGCAGCAGCGATGTATCCTGCGTCACCATCGCGATTTGGGTGCGAAGCGATTCCTGAGTGACCCCGGCGATATCCTGCCCGTCAATTACAATCTTGCCGGCATCAGGGGTATGAAACCCGAGCAGCAAATTCACCAGGGTCGATTTGCCGGCACCGGAATGGCCGACCAACCCGACCCGTTCGCCAGGCGCTATCGAAAGCATGAGATCATGCAGTACCCCGCGGCGGGTGCCATAGCCGAAGGTCACATGATCGAAGCTGATCGCGCCACTGGTGACCTGAAGTTCGGTCGCGTCTGGCGCATCCGCCATCTGGCGCGGCACCGC
>JACMOQ010000517.1 GCA_014377905.1 Acetobacteraceae bacterium
ACTCCCAGACGCCGGCGCAGTGGGCGGCGCTGCGCCAGATCGGGGAGCGGACGGTGCGCGTGACCGGCGTGCGCGTTGGCCCGCTTGATCCCGCGATTGCCATCGCCCGCGCGGCGACGGCGGCCGGGATGGGCGTTTTTATTGAAAACATCGCGACCGATTTTTACGCACCTTATCACCGGTATTCACCTGATCATCCCGGCGTGCCAAACTGGCTGTTCGAGCAGACGCGCGCACGCCAGCGGGCCAAACCGACGGATGTTTCAGTTTACGAACGCACCCCGAGCCTGGTGGACCGGGTCTGGCAATCGCGGATCAGGGCACGCCTTGCCGAACATGTTCGCGCCTTCGCATCGTCCAGGCCGCTTTATTACAACCTCGGTGACGAAGTTGGGATTGCCGATCTTGCCGCGCATTGGGATTTCGATTTCTCCCCGCTGGCCCTGGCGGAGTTTCGGGTGTGGTTGCGCACCCAGTATGGCAATCTTGATGCGCTCAATCATCAATGGGACAGTCATTTTCCTGACTGGGACAGTATCGTTCCGGAGTTGACCGCCGTCACCCTGGCCCGCCAGGATAGTAATTTTTCCGCCTGGGCGGATTTCCGCGCCTGGATGGATTTTAGTTTCGCACAAGCCCTGCGGCTGGGCACCGATGCGGTGCATGCGAGCGATCGTGATGCGCGGGCCGCGATCGAGGGCGCGCAGGCTCCGGGGCCGGGGGGCTTTGACTACAGCCTGTTGCCACTTGCGGTGGACGTGATCGAGGGTGCTGAAAGTGGCGGCAATTTCGATATTGCCCGCGCGCTCAATGCCGAACTGGTAACGCTGACGACCTCGTTCGACAGCGGCAGTAGTGAAATCGGGCGAATCTGGCGCAGCATGCTGGCGGGTAGCCGTGGGCTGATGATCTGGGATGAAAAGGGCGATTTCACCGCGCCGGACGGAAAACTGGGCACACGCGGGCAAAGCCTGGCGCCGCTGTTCAACGAGCTCACCGGCGGGCTCGCGGCGCAGATTTTTGCCAGCACCGCCCTGCCCGACAAGGTGGCGATCCTGTATTCCCCGGCGAGCCAGCGCACCGCGTGGCTGCTTGATCGCCAGGGCAAAGGCGCTAACTGGATGGCGAAGGGCAATATGTCCGAGGCCGAGGGCAGCGATAACCATGCCGCCCGCCGGGCGATCGAGCGGACCAGCCTGTGGCTCGCCCATCTCGCCATCCGGCCGCGCTTTCTGACCCCAACATTGATCGAGCGCGGCGCGCTCCGCAGCGCTGATCTGCGCATGCTGATCCTGCCGCAAGCACTGACGTTATCGCAACGTGAAGCTGATGAGATCACCGCTTTCGCCCTTGCCGGCGGCATCGTGGTTGCCGATGTGGTGCCCGGACAATTCGATGAGCATAGCCGGAAGCTTGCAAGTCCGCGGCTGACTGTTTTGCTGCGCCACGGCAAGATCCTGAAGCTGCCTGATGCGGTATTGGCTGACCCGAGCGCCACCAACCTGGCCGGCTTCGAGGCCATGGCGACCTTGTTGACCCAGGCGCGCAGCAAGCCGGAAATCCGCCTGCTGACGCCGAACAACAAGCCGGCGACCGGGGTTGAAACCCGGTTGTTCCGCAATGGTGCGGTCCTTCTGATCAGCCTGCAGCGCACCCTTCCGGGTAAAGAGGCTGTGCTGATCAGCGTATCAACACAAACCAGGGTCTATGATCTGCGCAAGCGCGAGGCGGTGCCGCACGGCTTGAAGCTTTCGCTGTCGGTCCAGGACGATCAGCCGACTATCCTGGCATTTAGCCCCTCCGCGCTTCCGGTGCCAATCCTCGCCGGGCCCAGCGGTGTGCAACTTCCCGGCAAGGCGATGCAATGGCGCATCAGTCTTGCAACACCGTCAGCGGCGACGGTGCATGTCATGCGGGCGGATTGGCTTGGACCGGACGGCGCGCGGCGTCCACTGCTGAGCACGCGGCTGCTGGTCCGTGATACGCCGATCGACTGGACTGCGACCCTGCCGGCCGAACCAGGGCGCTGGACGCTGGTGGTGTCGGACATGTTGAGCGGTGCGGTGGTGCAGGCGACGGTGGAGCTGGGGGGGTAGCCCGCCCGCTACGGCGTTTTCTTGCCGTCGGTTGCGGGCTTTGGCGGCACTGTTTTGCCCGTGGATTCAACCCGCAGCATGATATCCGGCTCCCGCTTACTGACCCGGAGCGCAGTGCCGGAAATGGTATTGGGGTCCGACCCACGCTCCTGTTCGCGCACTGACCCGTCGCGTACTACAGAAAATGCAAGATCACCGACCACCTCGCGCTTATCGGCGCCCGGGGTGCGGAACGGCACGAAACTCGGGCCCTGATTGCCACCGCGAAATTCGGTCACGCGCGAAATCCCGATCGTTCGTGACTGCAAGGTGACATAGAGGCCGCGATTGACGAACGAAATATTGGCGAAAAATCGCCAAGGGGTTTCCTCGATCGACAAGGTCAGCAAACCCTCGCACCCGGTTCGCGGACAAACGAGCACCAGGGGCGTGCCAGTGGCGTCCCCGGTGGCGGTGATCTGGGTCAGGGTGACCGTCCGCCGTTCGCCGTTTTGGTCATCCGGCGTCATCGACAGCACGCTGCCAGACGTTGACGATCGGGGCGGTGCCTGGGCCATTGCCGTGACGCTGGCGAGCAGGAGCGCCGCACCCAACGCGATGGCGGGGATCATTGTCCGATCAGGCCGCAGCACCGGTAGACCGCCGGCGTTTGCTGGGGAGGGGGGGGATTTCCGGGTCATCGGGGCTGTTGAGCGCCAGTAGCAGGGCCTCACGCAATTTGTTCAGCCGACGTTCATTCTCGATCTTCAGGCCGAAAACATCCTTGACGTAGAAGACATCGACCGCGCGCTGGCCATAGGTGGTGACGTGGGCGGACGCGATCTGCAGGCCCTGTACACTGATGGCCGCGGTAACATCGTGCAGCAGTCCGGCCCGGTCACGCCCGTTCACTTCGAGGACGGTGTGGGTGTTGGAGGCGACATTGTCGATCACCACCCGGTTCGGCACGTGCATCGCGCGGGTGCGTTGGCCCAGCAGGGTTTGCGTGGCTTTCTTGATTTCGCTCGCCACCCGCAGCCGGCCTGACAGCGCCTGCTCGATCAACACCGACAGCTTCGCCAAACGGCTCGGGGCGTCGATCACGTTACGGCCACTATCCTGGATCCAGAACGTATCGAGCGCCATGCCGTTGGTCAGGGTATGGATGCGGGCATCGACGATTGAGGCCCCGGCAACGGCAAGCGCGCCGGCGATCTTGCTGAACAAACCGGCATGGTCGGCGGCGTAAACCACGATTTCGGTCACCGCGCGGGCCGGCAATGGTTGGGTTTCGACGGTCAGCGGGGCGTTGCGGGCCTCGGCGCCGCGGATCATCCAAGCGTGGCGGGCGTGGATTTCGGGGTCGAAGGACAGCCAGTAGCCGGGATAACCGAGTTCGAGGAAGTGTGCGATATCGGTCGCGGGCCAGCCGTCGAGCTGGCTTGCC
>JACMOQ010000518.1 GCA_014377905.1 Acetobacteraceae bacterium
CCGTCAGCAGTCTGAAATCATTGCTCGACGATGGCTAAGGTGCGGTCTTTGTCGCATCGGGCGCGCCGCGCGGGCGGGACCTGATTATTCCTGACCGACAGGAAGCCGCCGCCAACATCCATCTTGGGATCGATTGGCTTTCGTCGGTGTCGTTTGGGCATGTCGAGACCATCGGGCGCCGGGTGATTGTGCTCGGTGGCGGCAATACCGCAATGGATTGCTGCCGATCAGCGCGACGCCTCGGCGGTGATGATGTCAAGGTCGCGGTGCGAAGCGGGTTTGACGAAATGAAAGCCTCGCCCTGGGAAAAGGAGGACGCCCAGCACGAGGGTATTCCGATCCTCAACTTCCTGGTGCCGATCGAATTTTTGCATCAGGACGGCAAGCTGTTCGGCATGAGCTTCGATACCGTGCGCGCCGAATATGACGCCAGCGGCCGCCGCAACCTGGTTTCGACCGGTGAACCGCCGGTGCGGATCGAATGCGATGACGTGCTGGTGGCCGTGGGCCAGGAAAATTCATTCCCGTGGATCGAGCGCGAAATCGGTATCGATTTCGATCGCTGGGGCATGCCCAAGGTCGATGCGTTGACCTTGCAATCGACCAATGAACGCGTGTTTTTCGGCGGCGATGCGGCGTTTGGCCCGAAGAACATCATCTGGGCGGTTGCGCATGCGCATCAAGCGGCGATTTCGATCGATAAATTCTGCCATGGTGGGGATTTACGCGATCGGCCAGCGCCGGATGTGACGGTCATCTCCCAGAAGATGGGTATTCATGAATGGAGCTACGATAACGATATTCGCAATGATTTGCGCTTCAAGGTGCCGCATCTCGATCTCACCATCGCGCTGAAGGACATCAAGGAAGAAGTTGAGCTTGGCTATGATGAGCAACTTGCGTTCAAGGAAGCCCAGCGCTGCCTGAATTGCGATGTGCAAACCGTGTTCGCGCCCAAGCTTTGTATTGAATGCGATGCCTGCGTCGATATCTGCCCGGTTGATTGCATCACCTTCGCCGAAGATGGGCCCGAGGCGGAACTGCGCACGCGGCTGTCTGCACCGGCGGTTAACCTGACCCAGGATCTCTATATTTCCGATGGGCTGAAAACCGGCCGGGTGATGGCGAAGGACGAGGACATGTGCCTGCATTGCGGCCTGTGCGCCGAACGTTGCCCGACCGGGGCGTGGGACATGCAGCAATACCTCATTGATCTGGCGCAGGTGAGTCCGATCAAGACCCGGACGACCCGGCAAGGGGTGATGGCATGAACGCGATCGACAAAATCCAACCGCTTTCCACCGTGCCGGCGTTGCAGGCGGTCAATGAATTCGTTGTGAAATTCGCCAACGTGAACGGCTCCGGTTCGGCTTCGGCGAACCAGCTGTTTGCGAAAGCGATCTTGCGCATGGGTGTGCCGGTGACGCCGCGCAACATCTTCCCGTCGAATATTCAGGGTCTGCCGACCTGGTATGAAATGCGGGTCTCCGAAGCCGGGCACATGGGCGCGCGCGATGGCACTGATCTGATGGTGGCGATGAACCCGCAAACCTGGGATGAGGATATCGCCTCAATCATGCCCGGCGGGTACCTATTCTACGACAGCACCAAGCCGATGCCGGCGTCGAAGTTCCGTGACGATATCAACGTCATCGGCGTACCGCTGACCGCGATTACTAACGCAGCATACACCCAGTCGCGTGAGCGGCAATTATTCAAGAACATCATCTATGTCGGCGTGCTGGCGGCCCTGCTCGACATGGATGTCAAGGCGATCGAAGGCCTGCTCGCCGACCAGTTCAGGGGGCGCGACAAGTTGATCGCGGCCAACCATCAGGCGTTGCGTTTGGGCTATGACTATGCGCTGGCCAATCTGCAATGCCCGATCGGGCTGCGATTCCGCCCGTCCGACCAGGTTGGCGATCGAATTTTCCTTGAAGGCAATGCGGCATCGGCGCTGGGCGCGCTTTACGGTGGTGCGACGGTGTGCGCGTGGTATCCGATCACGCCATCGTCTTCGCTCGCCGAAGCGTTCATGAAATATTGCGCCAAATATCGCGTCGATTCCGACACCAAAAAGAACCGGTTCGGCATTGTGCAGGCCGAGGACGAATTGTCGTCGATCGGCATGGTGATCGGTGCCGGCTGGAACGGTGCGCGCGCTTTCACCGCGACCTCTGGCCCTGGCATCAGCCTGATGCAGGAGTTCATTGGCCTCGCCTATTTCGCTGAAATCCCGGCGGTGATCTTTGACGTGCAACGCGCGGGACCGTCGACCGGCATGCCGACGCGCAACCAGCAATGCGACATTCTATCCTGCGCCTATGCGTCGCATGGCGATACCAAGCATGTTCTGCTGTTCCCGGAAGACCCGGCCGAATGCTTTGATTTTGGCGCCGATGCGATGGATCTCGCTGATCGATTGCAGACCCCGATCTTCGTCCTGCTCGACCTTGATATCGGCATGAATGAGCGCCTTTGCCGTCCACTGACGTGGGATGACAATCGCAAGCTTGATCGCGGCAAGGTGATGATGGCGGAAGATTTGATTGCCGGCCGCGTGTTTGGCCGCTACCTCGATGTTGATGGCGATGGAATTCCGTATCGGACATATCCGGGCACCCATCCGACCAAGGGTGCCTATTTCACCCGCGGCACAAGCCGGGACGAATATGCCCGCTATACCGAGGACGGCGCGGCCTATCAACGCAACATGGATCGCTTGGTTAAGAAATTCGAGACCGCCAAAGCGATGGTTCCCGCGCCAATCCGCCGCGATGCTGCGGTCGCGACCCGGCTTGGTGCGATCTATTACGGGTCAACGGCACCCGCCATGCTTGAAGCCGCCGAGATTCTTGCTGGGCGGGGCATTCACCTCGATTTGATGCGGGTTCGTGGATTCCCGTTTGCGGCGGCAGTTGGGGATTTCGTTGCAGCGCATGACAAGGTCTTTGTGGTCGAACAAAATCGTGATGCTCAATTGCGCACCTTGCTGATCAACGAGGAAGAGTTCAATCCGAAGCAGCTCGCCAAAGTGCTCCATTACGATGGTAGCCCGATTACTGCCCGCTTCATCGCCGAAACCATTGCCGGCCTGATTGGCTAAGGAACCCGCGCCATGACCTATCTCAGCAAGCCCAAAATGCACCATCCCGATTTGAAGGCCAACGCCTTGGGCTTCACGCGGCGCGATTATGAAGGACCGGTTTCGACGCTGTGCGCCGGCTGCGGCCATGACTCAATTTCGGCCGCCATCATACGGGCGTGCTATCAACTCAATCTGCAACCGCACCGGATCGCCAAGATGTCGGGCATTGGCTGCTCGTCGAAAACACCGTCCTATTTCCTTGGTGCCAGCCACGGGTTCAACTCAGTGCATGGCCGGATGCCGAGCGTGTTAACCGGCGCCAATATCGCCAATCGTGACCTGATTTATCTCGGCGTGTCAGGCGATGGTGACAGTGCATCGATCGGGTTGGGCCAGTTTGCCCATTCCATCCGGCGCGGCGTCAACATGACCTATATCGTTGAAAACAACGGGGTATATGGGCTGACCAAGGGGCAGTTTTCGGCCACCGCCGACAAAGGCGCCAAAAACCGCCGTGGCGTGCCGAACATGGACGAACCCATCGACATGGTTTCGATGGCCTTGCAGCTGGGCGCGACCTATGTCGGGCGCAGTTTTTCGGGCGACAAGGACCAGTTAGTGCCACTGATCGAAGGCGCGTTGATGCACAAGGGGGCGGCCTTCATCGACTGCATCAGCCCGTGCGTCGCCTTCAACAACCATGAAGGCTCAACCAAGAGCTTTGATTACGTGCGTGAACACAACGAAGCCGTGAACCGGATGGATGTCATCACCGGACGCCTGCCGATCACCGCCGACTATGCGCCCGGCGAGATGGAACTGGTGCGCCAGCACGATGGCACCTATCTGAAGCTGAAGAAGATCGCCACTGACTACGATCCGACCGATCGGGTGGCGGTGATGAACTACCTCCAGGAACACAAGGCGCGCGGCGAGATCGTGACCGGATTGCTGTATGTCGACAGTGATGCCGATGATCTGCATGGCTATCTCAATTCGGTCGATGCCCCGTTCAACACGCTGTCGGATGCTGATCTGGTGCCGGGTGCGGCGGCGTTGGCAAAGCTCAACGCGTCTCTGCGCTGATGCAATATCGCCGCGCAGATGCCAAGGCTTTCGCGCGGGAAAATCTGCGTGGCATCTGGGCGGCAGCCCTGACCCCGTTTCGATCTGATGACCTGTCGGTGGATGCGGACGGGTTCGCGCGCAATCTACGCCATTGGACGCGCGATCTCGGGATTAACGGCGTGTTTGTCTGCGGCAAGCAGGGGGAATTTTTCGCCATGTCGGTCGCCGAACGCAAGCAATGCTGCGATATCGCGGTGGCGGCGACCAGCGGTCATGGCCGCACGATCATGTCGTGTTCTGATCAGAACATGGATGTGGTGATCGATCTCGCCCGCCATGCCGAGGCCGCCGGCGCTGATTTCATTGTCGTTCACGCACCGCTGCTGCATTTTCTGCATGATCGTGACGACACTCTATTCGAATACTATCGCCATATTTCCGAAAAGGTCGATATTGGCATCGCCATGTGGTCGCACCCGGATAGCGGCTATCTGATGTCGCCAGAACTTTGCGCGCGCATTGCCGAACTCCCCAATATCGTGGCAATTAAATATAGTGTTCCGCGCGAGATGTACACTTGTCTTACCTACCTCGCCGAGGACAACCTGATTGTGTCGACCGCCAGCGAGGATGAGTGGTTCGATAATATTGTTGAGCTGAACTGGCAGGTTTATCTCTGCTCCAATCCGCCATTCCTATATCAAACTGCCACCGATCGGCGGATGCGCGACTACACGGATGCGGCTTTCGCCGGCGATGTCGGGCGGGCACGGGCGATCCGCGACAGCCTTGATCCGGTGCGTGCAGCCTTCAAGGCGAGCCGCCCGGGCGGAAAGCCGCAAGCGCATGCGAAATACTGGATGGAATTGCTCGGCCAGGTAGGCGGTGCGGTGCGGGCGCCGATGTTGCAGCTGACCGAGGCGGAAAAATCCACCATCCGCGCCAGCTTTGCCCAATCCGGGTTAGCGACATTTTCCCGCGCGGCGGAATAGGAACCCCAACCTATGAGCTTTGTCGCCTCCCGACGCCCGTTCAACTTTCAGGCATGGATCGATGCCAATGCCCATCTTCTGAAGCCGCCAGTGGGCAACAGGCTGGTCTTCGAGGATGCCGGTATGGTGGTCCAGGTGGTCGGCGGGCCCAATCAGCGCGTTGATTTCCATGATGATCCGGTCGAGGAATTCTTCTATCAGTTGAAGGGCGACATGGTCCTGAAGCTGCATGAAGGTGGCCAGATCCATGACGTGCCAATCCGCCAGGGGGAGGTATTCCTGATCCCGCCGCATATGCGCCATTCTCCGCAACGGCCGATGCCGGGTTCAATAGGTCTTGTCGTCGAAAGTGCGCGGGCGCCGGGCGCGAAAGATGCGTTCGAGTGGTTTTGTTTCGGGTGCGGCGCGCGGGTGCATCGGATCGAGCTTGTGGTGACCGACATCGTAAAAGATCTGCCGCCGCTTTATGAAGCCTTCTATAATAGCGTTACACTGCGCACCTGCCGACACTGCGAGGCGATCCATCCAGGCAAGCTGCCGCCCCCTGACTGGGTGAAACTTTAACTTAAGGATACTGCCATGGCCCTGACCCGTCGCGCTGCACTTGCTTCCGCTCTCGCGATGCCAATGGTCGCCCGCGCCCAGGCTGCTCCTGTGAAAATCGGGTTGGTGACGACGCTGTCCGGCCCCGGTGGCTATCTTGGCGCCGATATTCGTGATGCCTTCATGCTGGCGGCCGATGGCGGCAAACTCGGCGGCGTGCCGGTTCAGGTCCTGGTTGAGGATGATGGGTTAAAACCTGCGCAGGCCAAGCAGACGGTTAATCGTTTCCTGAAATCCGAGGGTGTGCGCCTGTTTACTGGCGTGGTGTTCTCCAACGTATTGGAAGCGGTTGCCCCGGACGTGCTCGATGACGGCGCGATTTATGTCAGCCCGAATGCGGGTCCTTCGAGCCTGGCTGGCAAGAACTGCAATGCCAATTATTATGTTGTGTCCTGGCAGAATGATACGCTGCATGAAAGTGCGGGCGAAAACGCCAATCGGCTCGGCTACAAGAAGATGTTCCTGTTGGCGCCGAACTACCCGGCCGGCAAAGATGCGATCACCGGCTTCAAGCGCTTCTTCAAAGGCGAGGTGGTGGGCGAAAGCTACACCAAGCTCGACCAGACCGATTACGCGCCGGAAATGGCCAATATCCGGGCAGCAAACCCCGATGCGGTGTTCCAGTTCCATCCGGGCGGTCTTGGTATCGCCTTCATCCGCCAATACCAACAGGCTGGGCTGGTCGGCAAAATCCCGATGGTGCTGGCGGCACCTTCGCTCGACAGCACTATTCTGGGCGCCGTCGGGGATGCAGCCATTGGCATGGATGTGACCTCGCATTGGAATAGTGACTTCGACAACGCGGCGAACAAAACCTTTGTTGCAGCGTTTGTCGCGAAGTATCAGCGCCTGCCGACGGTTTATGCCAGCCAAGGCTACGACACCGCCTTGGCAATCGGCGCGGCCCTGCAAGACTCGGGCGGCAACGTCAAAGACCCGACAACCTTCCGGAAAGCAATGCTGCCAGCGAATTTCCAGTCGGTTCGCGGCAAGTTCAAGTTCGGCCCCAACCAGCACCCGGTGCAGGACTGGTTCGGCCTGCGGGTGGAAAAAGGCGGCGATGGCAAGTTGGCATTGGTGACAAAAACCCGAGTCCTGACCGATCGCGGCGATGCTTACTCGGAAACCTGCAAAATCTAGAGACCAATGACGCTTCTTGCCGAACAGCTTCTCAACGGGTTGCAATACGGCGTGACGTTGTTTCTGCTGGCAGCCGGATTGACCTTGGTGTTCGGCATCATGGGCCTGATCAACCTTGCCCACGGGTCGCTTTACATGGTTGGCGCGTTCGTGGCCGCGCGCACCCAGGCGGGCAGCGGAAGTTTCCTGTTGGCGGTTGGCGCCGGCATGGCGGTCGCGGCTTTGGTCGGCATGCTGATGGAAGTGACCATCCTGCGGCGGCTTTACCTCCGCGATCATCTCGATCAGGTATTGGCGACCTTCGGCTTGATCCTGTTCTTTAACGAGGCCATGGCGATGATCTTCGGTCGCCAGCCAATGATGGCTGCCATCCCCGATTTCCTGTCGGGTTCGGTTACCTTCATTCCGGGGGTGCCCTATCCGATTTATCGGCTCGCTATCATCGCCGTCGGTGCCGCGGTGGCGGCGATATTGTACGGGCTGATCGTGCATACCAGGATCGGCATGCTGGTGCGTGCCGGGGCGGCACATCGCGATATGGTGCGCGCGCTCGGGGTGCGTATCGGGGTGCTGTACACGCTGGTGTTCGGCCTCGGCGCCCTGCTGGCCGGGTTGGCGGGCGCGATGGTTGGCCCGCTATTGTCGGTGCAGGTCGGCATGGGCGACCGGATTTTGATAAGTACATTTGTTGTTATCGTGATCGGTGGCCTGGGCTCAATTCGCGGTGCACTGGCTGGGGCGATGCTGGTGGGCATGGTTGATACCTTGGCGCGGGCCTATTTGCCGGCGGTGCTCAAGCTGATGATGGCTGCAAGCGACGCCGATGGATTTGGGGCGGGGCTGTCATCGATGGCATCGATGATGCTGATGGCGGTGGTGCTGATCATCCGGCCGCGCGGATTGTTTCCCGGCCATGGTTGAAGCGATCCGCACACGGTTGGCGATCGGCAGCACCGTTTTGCTGATGCTGGCGCTGCCGCTGGTCGCCGACCGGTTGGCAATGCCTGATCTGGTGGCACTCGGAACCCAGGTCGCGATCTACGCCGTGGCCGCGGTCGGGCTTGATTTGCTGATCGGCTACACCGGATTGTCGTCGTTTGGCCATGCCGGTTTTTTTGGCCTTGGTGGCTACGT
The DNA here is from genome assembly GCA_014377905.1 of Acetobacteraceae bacterium. Classification (GTDB taxonomy): domain Bacteria; phylum Pseudomonadota; class Alphaproteobacteria; order Acetobacterales; family Acetobacteraceae; genus CAITOL01. The sequence continues at coordinate 8,026 of JACMOQ010000518.1, forward strand.
GGTCGGCATCCTGGCGTTTCACGCGGCAGATGGCAGCCTGTTTCTCGGCGTGGTGCCGGGCGCGACCGCAGCGTGGATCGCATGGCCGGCGGCAATTCTGATCTCGGCGCTGGCGGCACTGGCAATCGGGGCGTTGTCGCTGCGCACCAGCGGGGTGTCGTTCATCATGATCACGCTGGCCTTTGCGCAGATGCTGTTTTACCTGTTCGTTTCGATCAAGACCTATGGTGGCGATGACGGGCTTGGGTTCCGCCGTCGCAACGCACTACCGTGGATCAATCCGCGCGATGATGTTGCGTTCTACTATGTTTGCCTCGCTGTGCTGGCGCTTGTGTTGGCCGCGTGCCATCGCCTGGTGCGGTCGCGTTTTGGCATTGTGCTGCTCGGGATCAAGCAGAACGAACGGCGGATGGCGGCAATCGGGCTCGATGGCGGTCGCTATAAGCTCGCGGTCTTTACGTTGGCGGGCGCAATCGCGGGGCTCGCCGGCGCGTTGCAGGCCAATCTGTTGCGGTTTGTCAGCCCCGACATGTTGCATTGGACAATGTCGGGGGACTTCATGGTGATGGTGGTGCTGGGCGGGGGTGGGACA
>JACMOQ010000519.1 GCA_014377905.1 Acetobacteraceae bacterium
CATCGCCCGCGGCGTGATCATTGACCAAGACGCCATGATCGACGCGCTGCGCCGCAACCATATCGGCTTTGCCGGGTTGGATGTGGTGCGAGACGAACCTTTGCACCCGACCAGCCCGCTTTGGGACCTGCCAAACGTGCTAATATCGCCACATTCGGCGAGCACCGTCGATGGTGAAAATGTCCGTATCGTTGATATTTTCTGCCATAATCTGCGATGCTGGCTCGATGGCCGCTTGGATGGAATGCGAAACATTCTCGATCCGGCGCTGATGTATTGAAAGAACCTGACACCATGACCAAACCGATTGACGTAAAAGCCGTGCTCGCCCGGCGCAAGCCGCTGCGCAATGTACACGCCGAGGCGGTCGAGCACGTCACCGGGCTTGATAAGCTCGCGTTATGGATCACCGCTCACGTCGGTTCGATGGGCTTCTTTCTGATCATATTCACCTGGACGGTGCTTTGGCTTGGTTGGAACCTGCTCGCCCCGCCGGCTCTGCAATTCGATCCGCCGACTGCCTTCGTGTTCTGGCTGTTCATTTCAAACGTCATCCAAATCCTGCTAATGCCGCTGATCATGGTCGGGCAGAATGTTCAGGGCCACCATACCGAATTGCGCGCCGAACATGACCTTGAGGTCAATGTTCGTGCCGAAGATGAAATTGCGGAGGTTTTGCGCCATCTGGAATATCAAAACGACATTCTCGTCGCGATGGTGGAAAAGCTTGGCGTTGATATCGGCACGGTGACGAACAAGCCGGCGGCTCGATAAACCCTGCCCCCCACAAAGACCTTCCTTGTTCTGTATTGCTTTCCTCCCTATATTCTCAACATGCCCCAAGACAGCGCCCCCCAATTCCGCCTGACCGACCGCGCCGCAACCCGGATCGCGGAAATTGTGGCCGCTGAAGGTGGTGCCCAGTCGCTCCGCGTCGCGGTGCTCGCTGGCGGCTGCAGTGGCTTTCAGTATAAATTCGAACTCGACCGCGAAATTGCCGATGATGATGTGGTGATCGCGCAGGACGCGGCCACCGTGCTGATCGATCCGGTGAGCCTTGATTTGTTGGCGGGATCAGAGCTCGACTATACCGACAGCCTGATGGGCAGCCATTTCGCGGTGAAGAACCCCAATGCGGTCTCCGCCTGCGGCTGCGGCACCAGCTTTTCGGTGGACTGATCCGATCGTGCGGATTGCCACCTGGAACGTTAATTCGATACGCCAACGCGCGACCCATGTCACCGATTATCTGAAACGGGTGCAGCCGGATTTGCTGCTGTTGCAGGAATTGAAATGTGAGGAAGCAGCCTTCCCGGCAGATTTCGCCGCACTCGGGTATCATGCGGAGGTCGTCGGGCAGAAAGCCTATAACGGCGTGGCAGCCCTCGGGGCGGTGCCGTTCGAGGTGTTGCATAGAAAGCTGCCCGGCCTGCCTGACGACCCCCAGGCGCGCTACATTGAAGTCGCGATCGGCAAGCTCACGGTGATCGGGATTTATCTTCCCAACGGCAATTCGGGCGGGGATGACGGTTACGCCTACAAGCTCGCTTGGATGGATGCGCTGCATGCCCGCGTCGCGGAATTGCTGGACCAGGATCGCGATCTGGTGGTGACTGGCGATTTCAACGTAGCACCCGAAGATGTCGATTATGCCAAGGGCGCATTATCGCCTAACGACGCGCTGGTGCGCCCGGAAACTCGGGCGCGTTATCGGTCCTTGCTGTGGCTCGGCCTGACCGATGCGATACGGGCAATCAACCCAACCGGCCCGGTTTACACCTTTTGGGACTATCAAGCCGGCGCACGCCAGCGCAATGCCGGGCTGCGCATCGATCACGCATTGCTGTCTGCGCGGGTAGCCGAACGCCTCGTTGCCTGCGCCCCCGACAGCGCCGAGCGGGACCGGGTGCAGCCATCCGACCATGTGCCGGTGCTGCTGGAAATCGCCTGACTAAGCCTCGCCCAACAAACCGAGCGCCTCCGCCATTGGCACGGCCCGTTTCGCCAGCACCGCATCCTCCAACCCACCGTCACCCTGCGTCACGCCAAACGGATCGGCCGCCGCGAGCCGCTGATCCACTACCAGCCTCGACAGCAGCAACCGCCGCGCATCACCGCGTGAGGCATGAATTTTGCTGCCTTCCCAGGCGAGCGTGACGGCACTGGCAACATGATACAGCGTGCTGGTCGCGCGGCGCGCATCGCCCTCATGCACCGCATCGCCGGCAACTTGGCGCGCAAAGCCGATGGCCCGATCGACCAGGCCGCGCAATCGATCCGCCCAGGCCTTCGGCACGTCATCGAGCTTGGCGTGCAGTTCCGCCAGCAGCGCCGCCTCCGCGCCATGGCGGCCCACCGCGGGGGTCAAAGCATCAAGGGCCACGATATTGCCGGTGCCTTCCCAGATCGAGCCGAGATGGGCATCACGCAGCAATCTCGGCGTCACGAATTCCTCAACATAGCCAATCCCGCCGCGGAACTCCAAGGCATCACCGCAAACCTTGCGGGCATCCCGCGTCGCGCGGAATTTCAACACCGGCGTTAAGATGCGCAACAAGGTCGCTGCTTCCTGGCTGCCTGCCTCGGCGCGATCGAGGGCGGATGCGGTGGCGAAACACAGCGACAGTGCCTGCTCCATAGGCAGCATGATTTTAAGCAATTGCCGACGTGCCAGCGGCAGATCGATGATGCGCCTGCCGAACACCACCCGGCCATGGGCGACGGTTTCAGCGTCGTGCAGGGCGCGGCGCATCAGCGCGGTCGATTTCACCCCGTTGGACAGCCGCGACCAATTGACCATTTCGGCCATCTGCACGAAGCCGCGATCCAGACGGCCGAGCGGATAGGCGATTGCGCCCTCGAATTTGATTTCGCCCGACGCCATTGACCGCGTGCCGAGTTTGTCCTTCAACCGCTCGATCCGATAGTGGTTGGGACTGCCATCATCGAGAAAGCGCGGCATCAGGAACAATCCCACACCGCGCGTCCCGGGCCCCGCGCCCTCTGGCCTGGCCAACAAAGTCACCACCGGCGCATCGGCGTTCGAGCAGAACCATTTTTCGCCATAGAGCCGGACGTGATCGCCATCGGGAATTGCACGCGTGGTCAATGCGCCGACGTCGGACCCGCCCTCCTTTTCGGTCATGAACTGCGCGCCCTGGGTTAGCAGCGCCATGTCGGTCTGGGTCAGGCCATCGAGATATTTCGCCTTTAATTCATCGGTGCCGAACCGCGACAGCAGCATCGCCGCGCCATCGGTCACGTTGATCGGGCAGCCCAGTCCGAACTCGGCTTGGTTGAACAGATAGGTGAAGGCGTGCTTGGCGACTGATGGGTAGGTGCCGGCCCAGCCGAGAATGCCCTTGCGGTGCGACATCGCATGGATGCCGAACTGCCCGAAGGCGGCAGCTTCAAGTTCGCGATAGGCCGGGTGATATTCGATATGCTGCACGTCGCGCCCGAAACGGTCGCGGTGATGCAGAACCGGGGTATGGCGATCGGCAATCCTGGCGCATTCATCAAGCCTGCCGCCCGCCAGGCCGCCTAGCCGGTCGAGATGCGGATCGATATGGGCGAACAAATCTTTGGGCAAATACAGCCGCAGCACATCCGCCAGCGAGGGATCGGCGCGGTAGAAATTCATCCCCGAGGTATCGGGTGCAATCGCGGTCATGTGGGGCGCTTGCGGATAAGGTAGCGTTGCTTGCCATCCATCACCAATTCGCCCTTCTGGTTATGCACCGTGCTGGCCAGACCGATCACGCCAGTGGAACGATTAGGGGCAATTTCGGCCACTTCCAGCGCGCCATAGAGCGTATCCCCAACATAAACCGGCGCAAGGAACCGGCTCGACTGATCGAGGAAGCCCATCAAACTGTCCTCGACCATGAACGGAAACATCCCCGCCCCGGCCGCGGTCTGGATCAGCACCTGATACCCATGCGCCAGCATATGCGGCATGCCGCGCGCACGACAGAATTCGACATCGTAGTGGATCGGGTGATTATCGCCGCTCGCCGCCTGGAAAGCGAGGAACAGCGCCTCGGTCATTGTCCGGCTTGGTAACAAGAACCGTTCGCCGAGGCTGAAATCTTCGAACCAGCGCTGAGCGGCGAGGCGATGCTGGGTCGGATCAAACGCCATGTTTCTGCGCCCGGCGGGCGGCGGCCGCGGCGAGGAAATGACCGAGCGCCTGTTTGGGTTCGTCGCTGTCGAAGGCTTGGGCGAAACTGTCGATGCCGGCCTGGATCGCCTCGGCCAGCGGCAGTTTTTCCCAACGTCGCATCAACGCCTTCTGGCTGCGCACCGCGCGCGGTGTGCTGGTGAGCAACTTCGCCAGCCAGTCATCCACCGCCGCATCCAGGCTGTCATCTGTCACCACCCGTTCCACCAAATTCCACCGCGCCGCGTCGGCTGCCGAAAACGTCTCGCCCAGCAGCAGCATCTCCCGCGTCCGGCCCCAGCCGACTATGCCTGGCAACAACGCCGCCTCGATCACGCTGGGGATGCCAAGCTTAACCTCCTGCATCCCAAAACTGGCGCTGGCACATGCCACCCGCAAATCGCAGGCGGCGGCAAGCTCCAGCCCGGCGCCAAAGCAAAACCCTTGGATGCGGGCGATGACCGGCACTGGCAGGGTTCGCACCGCGTCGCAACAATGATGGACGCTGGTGATGAAGGCGCGGGCCTGGGCTGGGGTTTCGATCGCGCCCATCTCGGCGATATCGGCGCCGCCCACGAAACTTTTCGGGCCGGCGCCGGTGAGCACCACCGCGCGCAGATCGGGATCATCCGCCAGTTGCGCAAACACCCCGATGAACTCGGCAATCAGCGCGGAGTTCATTGCGTTGAGTTTTTCGGGGCGATTGATGGTGACGCGAGCGATTTGGTTTTCGACCGATAGCATAACAAGGCTCATTGAAGTCCCCAGGGAAGACAAGCAGTTCTTTTTGTGAACAAAAAGAACCAAAAAAACTTTTTATCCATGGTGCACCGCGGCCGATGAGCACTCGGAACCAAAGTGGGAAAGTTTTTTTGCTTCTTTTTGTTTACAAAAAGAAGATTCTTCCCGCCACCTGCCTCCCTTACCACCCCACTCAAAGCACCCCGTATTTGGCGAAGACGTCGCCGAGTTTGTGGCCGGCCTGAAGGTCGGCGAGGGTGTTCTTCTCCCCCTTCAGCTTTTCGACGGCTGCGGCGATGACCTGGGCTTCGATCGCCTGGGGGATCACGA
>JACMOQ010000520.1 GCA_014377905.1 Acetobacteraceae bacterium
CGATGGTGCCCTGCTGTCCACCCCGGCCGGTTCGACGGCCTACAACTATTCCGCGCATGGCCCGATCTTGCCGATCGGTGCCGATATTCTGGCCCTGACAGCCGTGGCGGCCTTTCGCCCGCGCCGGTGGCGGGGGGCCCTGTTGTCGAAATCGGCGGTGGGGCGGTTCGACGTGATCGACCCCGAACGCCGCCCGGTCCGTGCGGATGCCGACACCAATGGCGTGGCGCAGGTCGTCAGCGTCGAGATCAGGTCGGCACCCGATGTCCGCCACCGCATCCTGTTCGACCCCGGCCATGGTCTGGAAGAGCGGCTGATCGTCGAGCAGTTCGCCTGAGGGGGATCATGTCCGCCAGTGTCTTTGCGCAATCGTATTTTCACGGCACCCGCGCCGCATTGTCCCCCGGCGACCGGATCAGGGTTGGGTATCTGTCCAACTTTGCTCAGACTTGGACGCTGTCTTGGGTCTAGTTCACGGCCACGCTGAACGCGGGGATCTGGGGGCAGAACTGGCCAAAGGGGGACGGGCCCGCCCGCATTTATGTCGTCGAATCCAAGGGTTAAATCGAAGATGACCCCGATCTGACCGACAAGAAATTTCCCGGCAATCCAACGATGTCCTTTCGGTCGCGGTCCGATCTGATCGTCCTGGCCGAGGTGACGCAGTGTCAGGACCACCCGCCGCAACAGGTCGCGCAGATGCTGGAAAACCTTGCTCGGCCTGCCGCCGACGGCGGCGTCATCATCGACTGACCGCGCCTGCCCCTTGACATTCGACGTTGAGGGGGCCATTTCACAGCCGTCCGAAGCCCGTGCCCGCGTGAGCACCGAAAGGCCCGGACACAGGTTCCCACCGCACGCAGGGGCACCATTTGGTGCATACGGTCCTTGGGCAAATCCGGGGGCGAGGCTGCATTGCCCTTACGGAACGGATCTATCATGACCACTTTTGCCGAACTCGGCCTGTCACCCAAGCTGCTGCGCGCCTTGGAAAAGACCACAATGCAGACGCCCACGCCGATTCAGGCGCAGGCCATTCCCCATATCATGAAAGGGGCCGACCTGATGGGTCTGGCCCAGACCGGCACCGGCAAGACGGCGGCCTTTGGTCTGCCATTGCTGCACCGGCTGCTGGATATCGGCCACCCGCCGGCACCGCGCCGTGTGCGCGCGCTGATCCTTGCGCCGACGCGGGAACTGGTCAACCAGATCGCCGAAAACTTCATGACCTTCACCAAGGGCACCGCCGTCAAGGTCACGATGGTCGTCGGCGGCGCGTCGCTGTTCAAGCAGGCCGAGCGTCTGGCGCGGGGCACCGATGTGCTGGTGGCCACCCCCGGCCGTCTGATCGACCTGATCGAGCGCGGCGATGTCAGCCTGGAAGACACCGGCTACCTGGTGCTGGACGAGGCCGATCAGATGCTGGACATGGGGTTTATCCATTCCTTGCGCAAGATCGCCAAACATATCTCGGTGAAACGCCAAACCCTGCTGTTCAGCGCCACGATGCCCAAGGATATCGAGGAACTGGCCAGCACCTACCTGCGCAACCCGATCAAGGTGCAGGTCGCACCGCCCGGCAAGCCCATCGAAAAGATCGTGCAGGGGGTTCACTACATCCCCAATGGCGACAAGGCCAAGCTGCTGGAAACCTATCTGAAAACGCATGAGGGCGAGCAGGCGCTAGTGTTTGGGCGCACCAAGCATGGCAGCGAAAAGCTGTACAAGCTGCTGCTGTCCTGGGGCTTCAAGGCCGGCTCGATCCATGGCAACAAAAGCCAGAACCAGCGTGACAAGACCTTGGCCGAATTCCGCGAGGGCACGATGCAGGTGCTGGTGGCGACCGATGTGGCCGCGCGTGGCATCGACATCCCGGGCGTGCGCCATGTCTATAACTATGACATGCCGAATGTTCCGGAAAACTATGTGCATCGCATTGGCCGGACCGCCCGTGCCGGTGCTGAGGGCACGGCCGTCGCCTTTTGCGCACCTGCCGAGATGGGTGAATTGCAGGCGGTTGAAAAGCTGCTGAAAAAGATCATCCCGGTGATCGGTGGTGCGCCTTGGTCGGCGGATGCCGTGGCAGCCGCGCCAAAGCCGGTTCAGGGTCGCGGACAGCGCCCGTCCAGTGCGCCACGTTCGGCCAAACCCCAGGGGGCCAAACCCTTCGCCGCCAAGCCGCATGGCGCCAAGCCGCGCACGGCTGCGGCCAAGCCAGCCGTGTCCGCACCTGCCGCAGCACGGCCTGCCGCAGCACCGCGTCGCGCCGAAGGGGCGGGCGGCAAACTATCGCGCGGCCCGCAGCGCTGGACCAGCTGATACCGCAGTTCGGCCGCTTTCGTCGGCCGAACGTACCAGCCTAAGGCAGACTTCACTTCGGCTTAAGGGTTGGGGTTTAGGCTGGGGTTCCGCAGGTGCGGAGGTAACGAGTTGTCCGGTCTGCGTTCCGGTCATGGTTGCTTCCGTCGTGTCAGGTCCGGACGGACCCGCGCGACGGAAGTCGTTTCCGGCACTTGCCGCTGTGTCCGCAGGTGCGCTAAAGCAATCCCATGGCAAAACTGTACTTCCATTATTCGACGATGAATGCAGGCAAATCGACCTCGCTTTTGCAGGCATC
>JACMOQ010000521.1 GCA_014377905.1 Acetobacteraceae bacterium
CGGCCGCAAGATCGGCAGCTATCAGTCGCTGAAGCACGCCTGTGCCGACATCCTCGTCGGATTGGAACGCAGTCGGTCGCATCTTTACCACGCCCCCACCTTGTGCGCGGGCAACGAGGCACCAGAAATCGCGCTGCGCATGGCCAAGGCCGAGGCCACTGACGTTTTCGCCTACGCCGGCGATCGTGCGGTGCAATTCCATGGTGGTTTTGGGTTCACCTGGGAGTGCGATGCGCAGCTTTTCTTGCGCCGTGCCATGTGGCTGCAATATTGGCATGGCGACGCCGCCCATCATCGCCGCAAGCTTGCCGATCTGCTGCTCGCCTAAAGCGGAAGAACACACTACCCAGGCACTAACCCGATCACCAACTCCGCAGCCGCATCAATCGCCGCCGCCGAGAACAGCATCGGCACATAATCGCCCGCCCCCCAGATCGGCGCCAGATCGCCATAATGGCTCGACCTTGGATCGCCGGACTGGCCGGGCGCATTGATACATACGCTCGCATCCCAGTTCCCGACATCGACCACCATACGGAACGATGCCCCGGTGGTGACGCGAAAATCCAATGGCCGGTAGCCAGCCGCCATTGGGGTGGAACCCGATCCGCCCTTCGGCACCGGCCCGACACTGTGCAAGGTGGGCGTGATCCGCGCCAACGGGTGCTCGAAAAACCCATGATGCAGCTTGCCCCATTGCCAAGTGGCCACATCATCGCCCATCAGCTTGCGGCATTCCGCCATCGCGGTGCCAATCGTGCGCACCAGCAGCCCATCACGATCGGGAATCCGCGGGTCGTTGCGCTCCAGCATATCAATCAGCGTCTCAATATCTCCGGGTATCAAAAGCGCGCGCACGATTTTGTCCTGCGACACCAGATCGAGCATCGCGGGCTTGAGGTGCTTTGCCCACCAGACCTCGAACAATGCCGCCGCCGCCGATCCGCGCCCCAGACGGAAATCCCAGCCCGATAATAACGCCAGGCCGATGGCGGCATCGCCGACCGCCTTGAGCGTGCCCAAGAGCGGCGAGATCCGACGGGCGGGGATCGAAACATCATCGGTCTGCAAGGCCTGCGAGTCGGCGAGTGTGTGTTTGGGCTGGCTGTCGAGCACCTCATGGATGCGGGTGGTGCGCGACCGTTCCGCCCATTCGAAGCCGAGCTTGTGGGTCTGATAAGGATAATCCGCCGGCAGGTTCATTTCGTTGGCGGTGGCGACAAAGCCGCGCGCCGGATTGATGCTGCGCGGCAGATCGGTGAACTTCACAAACCCGTCCCATTCATAGCGTCCATCGCCCGGAACTGGCAGCAACCCATCCCAGTTCGGCCGGTTCGGCGCGCGGCCGGCCGCATACCACGCGATGTTGCCGTCACGATCGGCATAGACCTGGTTGACCGACGGCGTTGACCAGCCATGCAGGCTGCGTTCGAAATCCGCCAGCGACCCGGCTTCCATATAGGAAATCGAGGTCAGATACGCCGATGCCCCGGGTGAGAACCATACTGACCGAATTGCGTACGCGCGGTTGCGGGCAAGGTCTTCATGCACAACCGGGCCATGGCGGGTGAACTTCATCATCACGCTTTGCGGATCGTTGCCGAAAACCGCGATGGCTTCGGTTACCACCCGCATATCTTCCCAGCCATGCCCATACCGGTAGCGATCCGGATTGGTTGGGTCGGTTTCGTAGACATACAAATCCTCCTGATCCATCGGAAAAATGGTCAGGGCGAAGGCGCAATAATCGTTGTGGCCGATCGATATGCCGGGCAATGCCGGTTCGCCGGCGCCGATCACGTCGATACCTGGCCCGGTAAGATGGACGATCATCCGCAGCGACGGCAGCGCGTGCGCCCGATGCGGATCGCTGCCCAGGATCGGCCGGCCAGTGTCGGTGCGCGATCCCGCTACAGCCCAGTTATTCGAACCCTGTTCGTAAACATCCCCGAGTTCTGTAACTCCGGTCCATTTCCAGGCATCAGCCAGATCCGCCGCAAGCCGTGCCTCGGTAAAATCCAATCTGACCGTCGCCAGCTTGAACACATCGAGCACGTTGGCCGGGATGTCGGCGATATTGAGGCCGTCCGGAACCGTGGCGGTCCAGTCCGGTTCCAGCGACCGGCGCACGAGTTCGGTGGCGTCATCGGCGCGGGCAAGGATTTGCGCGCGGGCAACCTCGGACAACACATTGCGCACCAAGCCGTGGCCGCGAATGCGCACCACGTCCTCGGGGGCCCAACGCGCCGGCTGGGTGCCCATGGCCCCAAATTCCGGCGCCAGCAGGCTGGGATCGGCAACCGTCTGCGCGATCCAGGCATTGATCCCCTGGACAAACGCATCGGTGATGGTGTGGGCTTCCTGGGTGCCGTAGGCCGCCCATTCCGCCTGCATGTCGCCGCGATATAGGAACAATCGCGACGCCCGATCCTCGGCGAGGAAACCCGGTCCAAAATCCTCAGCGAGCTTGCCGAGGCCGCGTTTGCGCCACAAATCCAGCTGCCATAGCCGGTCCCGTGCCACCGCGAAGCCTTGCGCAAAAAACACATCATGCCGCGTGGTGGCGCGGATATGGGGAATGCCCCAGCGATCGATCACAATCTCGGCCGGTGCGTGGAGGCCGGGGACGGTCAGGCTGAGGCGGTCGGTCATGCTGGTATCCTTCGGACGTGTTATCGGCAGGGTTTCACGATGCCGCCGAATTGCCTAGCCTTGGGGCCTGACCAGGAGAGCCCGTATGTCTGCATCGAATGTCCCACCGCTTGACGTCACCGAAATCCTCAACGGCATTCGTGCATGGGTCGAGATCGAAAGCCCGACCCAGGACGCCGCTGCGGTCAACCGTGTGGTGGATAAGGTCGCAGCCGATTACGCGACCATCGGCGCTAAGATAAAGCGTATTCCGGGACGCGACGGCTTTGGCGACCATTTGCTGGTAACATCGCCTTGGGGCGGTGACGGGCCGGGTATTTTGGTGCTGAGCCACCTCGACACCGTGCATGACATTGGCATGCTGGCGACTCGGCTGCCGTTCCGGGTGGAAGGCGATATCGCCTATGGCCCAGGCATTTACGACATGAAAGGTGGCGCGCATATCGCCTTTGCCGCGATGCGCCATCTTGCAAGGTTGGGTAGGGAAACGGAGCTGCCGATCCGGCATTTGTTTGTCTCCGAAGAAGAAGTCGGCAGCCCGACCTCGCGCGAAATTATCGAGCGCGAAGCAAGGCGGGCCAAATACGTGCTGGTAACCGAGCCGGCCCGTGAAGGCGGCAAGGTCGTGACGGCGCGCAAAGGGGTTGCCCGCTTTGACCTGCACATAAGGGGCCGTGCCGCGCATTCCGGCGCGCGCCATGGCGATGGCCGCAGCGCGATCAAGGAACTCGCCCGCCAGATATTGGACCTTGAGGCGATGAACGATCTGGCAACCGAGGTCACGGTCAATGTCGGGCTGATCGCCGGCGGCACCCGCGCCAATGTCGTGCCCGAGGAAGCCCGCGCCGAAATCGACATGCGGGTGCCCAACCAGGTGATCGGCGATGCCGCGGTCGCCCGCGTGCTGGCCGTGCGCGCCTATGACCCCGATGTAGTGCTGACCATGACCGGCGGGCTGAACCGGCCGGGGTACGAAAAATCGGCGGCGATCGAGGCGCTGTTCCAACACGCCCGCAGGATCGCTGCCGGAATCGGGATCGATCTCAAGGACTTGAAGACCGGTGGCGGCAGTGACGGCAACTTCACCGCGATGTTTGCTCCGACCTTGGACGGCTTGGGGGTCGACGGGCAGGCGGCGCATACCGATCAGGAACAGCTTTACGTTTCGTCGCTGGTGCCGCGGACAAAACTGTTGCTGGGGTTGTTTGAGGAGTTGGGGGCTTAGAGCCTGACCGAGAACCCTGCCGGGTCAAATCCCTGGCCGGCCCTC
>JACMOQ010000522.1 GCA_014377905.1 Acetobacteraceae bacterium
AGAATGCCGATCGGTGAAATTGCGACCCTTTACAAAGATCGACCGGACGGATCGGTGTCGAAATTGCGTACCTATTCAGATGGATTGCGCATCCTGCGCAGCATCGTCGTGCTGGTGAAGGAGGAACGGCCGCTTCAGTTCTTCTCGACCCTGGCGGGCGTGTTGGCCATACTTGGCATATTCGTCGCAATTCCGGTTATTCGCGATTATATCGCCACAGGCTTGGTGCCCCGCCTGCCGTCGGCCGTGCTGGCAACCGCACTGGAAATCCTATCTGCGCTGTCGTTGGCGAGCGGGCTCATCCTTGATTCGGTGGCGCGCGGTCGGAAGGAGGCCAAACGCCTCGCCTATCTCGCCATCGCTGGCGTGGGCGCACGCTGAATGCGCTGGTGGGCAATCTTGCCGCTGCTGGGGTTTGTGGCCGCAGCCCCGACCACGCCGGCGCCCGGTCCGCCGCACATCATCGGCACCGGGATGGGCTGCATTGCTGGCGCCGTTCGACTGCCCGATGAGGCGCCGGGGCTGCAAACCGTGCGGCTGTCAAAATCGAGCTTCTGGGGCCACCCCGAAGCCATTGCCAATGTATTGACCCTCGGCCAGCGCACCAAAACCGCCGGCCTGCCCGATCTTTACATGGGCGATTTGTCGCTGCCCCGCGGCGGGCCGATGGCTGGCGGGCATGTCAGCCATCAACGCGGGTTGGACGCCGATGTTTACCTCGATGTTGTGGGCCCGCATCCTATCCTGCCGCTGGCGGCGCGGGAGGCGATCGATCCGCCCAGTGTGGTCCGCCCGGATGGCCGTGCCGTTGATCCGGCGCGCTGGCGGCCGGAACATGCGACGTTGCTGAAACTTGCCGCCACCCTGCAGCTGACCGACCGGGTGCTGGTCAACGCCGCGATCAAAAAGCAGTTGTGCGACAGCGTCACTGGCGACCGCGCCTGGTTGCGCCTGATCCGGCCTTGGTATGGTCATGCCGCACATATCCATATCAGCTTCCGTTGCCCGGCCGGACAGCCGGAATGCGCAAACCCCGCCGCGCCGCCGCCGGGCGATGGGTGCGATGCCAGCCTGCAATGGTGGTTCGACCAGCTTGACCGCAAGCCGGAACCGCCGCCGCCGGGGAAAATGCCGCCAAAACCCAAGCTGCAAGCCGCCTGCGTGAAGCTGCTGGCCGCCCCGTGAGCCGCGATCCGCGGCCGGCTGCAATCGCAGTTGCCGGCATCGCCAATTTCCTCAACCTCTACACCCCGCAGGCCATCCTGCCGGCAATTGCGACCAGCTTCGCGGTGCCGGCCTCGGCGACTGGGCTTGCAGTGACCGCGCCATTGCTGGCAGTGGCACTGGTGGCGCCCTTCGCCGGGGCGATTTCCGGCCGGCTGGGCCGCAAGCGATTGATCGTCGGCGCAGCCTTCGCGCTGGTGGTGCCAACCTTGATGGTCGCCAGCAGCGCCAGCCTGGAGGCGTTGATTGCCTGGCGCTTTGTCCAGGGATTGGTGTTGCCGTTCATCTTCGCCGTATCTGTCGCCTATATCGGCGATGAACTGCCGGGGGCGGCCGGCTTGAAGACCGCGAGCTACTATAGCGGCGGCAACATCTTTGGCGGTTTTTTTGGACGCTTTGTTGCCGGGATGGTGGCGGAATGGCTGGGGTGGCGGATGGGGTTTGGGGCGGTTGCCGGGCTGACCTTGGCGGGGGCGATCTATGTTGCGATCATGCTGCCGACCGAACGGAATTTTCGTCCGGTGACCGGCGGGTTCGGCGCAACGCTTGCAACCTACCGGATGCACGTGCGCAATTGGCGGCTGCTTGCGACCTGTTTGATCGGCTTCGGCATGTTGTTCAGCAATGTGGCGATTTATACTTTCGTGAATTTTTTGCTGGCCGCCCCGCCCTATTCGTTCAGCCCGGCCCAGTTGGGTGGGGTGTTCACGGTCTATCTGCTTGGGGTCGTGACCACCACACTGGCCGGCGGCCTGGCGGTGCGGATTGGCCGGATCTCGACCTTGGCGCTCGGGCTCGGCCTGTCATGGCTGGGGTTGGCCTGCACCCTGGTGCCGATGTCGGCGGCGATTGTGCTGGGGCTCGCGTTTTTGTCAGCCGGGTTGTTCGTGGTGCAGGCTTTGTGCATTGGACTGGTGCCGATCCTGGTGACCGAGGCCCGGTCCACCGCAGTCGGGCTCTACGTCACCACCTATTATATTGGCGGCGCGCTCGGCGGCTTTGTGCCGGCGTTGGCATACCAGGGCGCCGGTTGGCCCGGCGTGGTGGCGTTGGTTGCCTGCGTGTTTGCCGCGATGTTGGCGCTTGCCGCTTGGCAATGGCCACGCAAAGCTTTGGCCCAGCATCAGCCGCGACCCGCACCCTGACCGGGTTGCCACTACGGCATTGCGGTACCACACTATCATCTGAAAACTTTGATTGCAGGAACCCGCCCCATGGACACGCTTGCCCCCACCTTTCTGAACGCCCCCGACATGCTGACCCCGGGGAAGTTCGCCGTCGGGCAACCCGTGTCGCGCCGTGAAGACCCTGTGCTGCTGCGCGGTGAAGGCAATTATACCGCTGACAAAAACCTGCCCGGGCAAGCCTATATGGTAATGGTGCGCAGTCGGGTCGCGCATGGAGTGTTGCGTGGCATTGATACCGCTGCCGCAAGCAATATGCCCGGCGTGCTCAAAATCCTCACCGCCGCAGATTTGCGCGCCGGAGGGGTAAAGCCGATGCAGAATAACGTCACTGGCGCAAACCATGACGGCACTCCCTTCCCCAAGCCGGTGCAGTACGCGCTCGCCGAGGGCCGCGTGCGCTATGTCGGCGACCCTATCGCGGCAGTGATCGCGGAAACCTTGCAGCAGGCGCGCGATGCGGCAGAAGCGGTGCTCGCCGATATTGATATGCTGCCAGCGGTGACCACGCCGGAGCAGGCAGCGGCCCCCGGAGCGGTGCAGCTTTATGACGAAGCGCCGGGCAATGTCGTGCTTGACTGGCATTTCGGCAATCACACGCTGGTGGACGACCTGTTCGCCAAGGCGGCCCATGTGACGTCAATGCGGATTGCCAATAACCGCATCGTGGTATCGGCGATGGAGCCGCGCGCCATTCTCGGCGCCTATGAAGGCGGCCGCTACATCGTCCACTCGCCGAGCCAGGGCGCGTTCGGGCTGCGTGCCGGCGTTGCCCGGGTGATGGGCGTGCCAGCCGAACAGGTCCGGGTGCTGACCGGCAATGTCGGCGGCAGTTTCGGCATGAAGGGCGGCAATTACCCCGAACATTGCTGCGTGCTGCTGGCGGCGCGCGAGCTCGGCCGACCGGTGAAATGGGTCGATGAACGCACCGACAGTTTCCTGTCCGACAGCGCCGGGCGCGACCATGATCACGCCCAGGACCTGGCGCTCGACAAGGACGGCAATTTCCTCGCGCTGCGGGTGCGCGGCTATGGCAATGTCGGCGCGGTGCTGTCCAATTCGACCACCCTGCCGCCGACGATGAACATCGTGAAGAACATCATCGGGGTTTATCGCACCCCGGCGATTTCGGTGCAGGTCAAGGTAATGCTGACCAACACCACCCCGGTTGGCGCCTATCGCGGCGCCGGGCGGCCGGAAGCCAACTATTACATGGAACGGCTGATCGAGACCGCCGGGCGCGAAATGGGCATCCCGGCGATCGAACTGCGCAGGCGTAACCACATCACCCCCGAGATGATGCCCTACAAGGCGCCATCCACGATGGAATACGACAGCGGCGACTTCCCCGCTGTTCTGGATCGCGCACTGGTCGCCGGCGACTGGGACGGGTTCGCGGCGCGCAAGGCTGCAAGTGCGGCTGTCGGCAAATTGCGTGGGCGCGGCATCGGCCAATACCTTGAAGTCACCGCCCCGGCACGCGGCGAAATGGGCGGCATCCGCTTCGAAGCCGATGGCACGGTCACCATTATTTCTGGCACTTTGGACTACGGCCAGGGCCATTGGACGCCGTTTGCCCAGGTGCTGGTCGACAAGCTCGGCGTGCCGTTCGACAGCATCCGTCTGCTGCAGGGCGACAGCGACCAGTTGCTCGATGGCGGCGGCACTGGCGGGTCACGCAGCGCGATGAATGGCGGCAATGCGATCAGCGTGTCATCGGACGCGGTGATCGAGAATGGCCGCAAGATCGCCGCCCACGTGCTCGAAGCCGCGGTCGCCGATATCGAATTCTCGCGCGGGCGTTTTGCCATCGCCGGCACTGATCGCGGCATCGGCATCATGGAGCTCGCGGCGCAATTGCGCGCTGGGCTGAAAGTGCCGGAGGAGGTGCCGCAAACCCTCGATGTTGATATGATCGTGCCCGGCGTGCCGAGCGCTTTCCCCAATGGCTGCCACATTGCGGAGGTTGAGGTTGATCCCGAAACCGGCCATGTCGCGGTGGTAAAATACAGCACTGTCAACGATTTCGGAACGCTGCTTAATCCACTCATGGTCGAAGGCCAGGCCCATGGCGGCATTGTCCAAGGCATCGGCCAGGCGCTGATGGAACATGTCGTGTTTGATGCAGACGGCCAGGTCTTGACCGGGTCCTACATGGATTACGCGCTGCCACGCGCCGATGACACCCCAACGCTCAGCTTCCTTTCCCACCCGGTCCCGGCCAAAACCAACGGGCTCGGCGCCAAGGGCTGCGGCGAGGCTGGGTGCGCGGGGGCGCTGCCGGCGGTGATGAACGCGCTGGTCGATGCACTCGGTGGGCTGCATATCGATATGCCGGCGACGCCGGAAAAGGTTTGGGCGCTGATCCAGTCAACCCGTTAACCACGGCGCGAAACAGCCACCCTGATCACTATTGCGCCGTCGACCCATTTTTCATGGGTTGACGGCGCTTAGCGTAACTTGCCCGACCGCTATGGTTGGGCCTTTTGCTTATTTCGTCGCGCCCATGCCCATGGCGTTGTTCATGTGCATCATGCAGCCCGCTTCGTCATTCTTGGCCATCATGTCCTTGGCCATATCGACTTGTTTCATGGCGGCCGCCCTTTTGGTGGCGTCCGTCATTGACGACATGGCCATATCATTCTTGGCCATGGCGTCTTTGCAGGTCATGGTTGAGGTTTGAGCCGACACCGGACCGGCCGCAAACAGCACTGCGACGGCGAGGCTGGCGATTGTCATTCGGATCATGCGCTTTTTCCTTGTAAGGGGCTGGCAGGTGGCGAGCCCTGATGGCGGACAATGCCGCCAATCCCACAAGATCTTCGGCTGCCCAACACAACGCTATTAAATTGCGCCAGTGGTTGGCAGCCCCGGAATCTACCTAAAAACCACGTGCGAAACGATGCGGTGCCTTGGCGATGGACGTAAGCGTTTGCAGCGCATAGACTGAAATATGCCATTACATAGCAGACCACCATGCGATTAAATGTTCATCTCGACGAAGAGCTCCTGGCACGGGCCATGACCGTCAGCGGTCAGTCCACCAAAAAGGCGACCATCGAAGAAGCCTTGCGCGTATTGATCCGTCGCCGCGAATGGGCGGTGGCACCGGGCGATGCCCCAGAACCTGACCTCGACCGACGAAAGACGCGGGTCAAAACTCCGGCGAAGTGATCACCGCAATAATCCATAGATCGTTTTAACGCCGAACAGCCTGCTGCCAAACGCCTGAGGAGCCCCGTGATGCCGCGCACCGTCGCCCGCCTGCTGGCCGAAAGTCTGGCTGCCCATGATATCGACATCCTTTATTGCGTGCCGGGCGAATCCTATCTTGGGCTGACCGACGCGCTTAACGACATGAACCGCATCAAGCTGGTGGTCTGCCGCCACGAAGCGGGCGCCGCGTTCATGGCGGTCGCCGATGGTCGCATGCGCGATCGTGCCGGGGTCTGCGTGGTATCTCGCGGGCCGGGCCTCGCTAACGCGATGGTCGCCATCCACACCGCCTATCATGACGCAACCCCGCTGGTGATGCTGATCGGGCAGGTTGAGCGCCGCGATTTCGGGCGGTTGGCGTTGCAGGAGCAGAACTACTCCCGGCTGCTGTCCGATGTGACCAAATCCGTCATCGAGGTCAATGAACCGGAAACCGCGAGCGAGGCACTGGCCCGTGCCTTTCATATCGCCGAGTCGGGCACGCCCGGTCCGGTCGCGGTTATTCTGCCGGAAGACATCTTTGCCGAGTTGACTGATGCGCCCACCGATGCGCCGCGCCCGCGGGCCTATGGCGGCGCGCGGCCGGAAGATATCGAGGAACTCGGCCGCATGCTGAACCGCGCCGAACGGCCGCTGATTCTGGTGGGCGGCGCGCTGGTCGGCGATAATGTCAGCGCGGAGCTCGCCCAACTTGCCGAACGCTGGGTGCTGCCGATCAGCCCGACCCATCGCCGGCCACATCTTTTTGCCTCCGACCATCCCAACTATGCCGGCTATATGGGCATTCGGGTGCCCAAAGCGCTGCTCGATGAAATGAAGCGGGCCGATCTGCTGATATCGTTGGGCGAACGGATGACCGATAGCGTCAGCCAGGCCTACAGCTTCCCGACCGCGCCGCAGCCGCAACTGCCGTTGGTCCATGTCTGGCCCGATGCCAATGAAATCGGCCGGGTGTTCCGCCCCGATCTCGGCATTGCCGGCGATCCCCAGGCGGTGATCCGCGCCCTGCTCGCCCGCCCGATCCCGCCCGACGCGGAAAAACGCCGGGGCTGGGTCGAAACGCTGCACCGCATCCATACCGATCTGATGGCACCAATTTTTGAGCCGATGGAGGATGGGGTGAACTTCGCTGCCGTTGCCATCGAAATCGGCAAGCACCTTGCCCCCGATGCCGCGATCACATCGGACGCCGGGAATTTTTCGTCCTTCGTTCATCGCTATATCGGGTTCCGACCTGGGCAGATTTTCCTGTCATCGGTGGTCGGCGCGATGGGCGCGGGCGTGCCGATGGCGGTTGCCGCCGCGCTGCGCCGGCCCAACAAGCAGGCCGTCGCCTTCGTGGGCGACGGCGGCGTCTTGATGACCGGCAACGAGATTGCCACCGCCCGCGCCTACGGGGTGAACCCGATCATCGTGATCTCGGACAACAAGATGTACGGCACCATCGGGATGCATCACGAAATGCGCTACCCCGGCCGGCCTTATGCCAATGCCACCAGCCTGACCAACCCGAACTTCGCCGCCTGGGCGGAAGCTTTCGGGGCACGCGGCCTTACGATCACCACCGAGGCCGACATCGCGGCCACCATTGCCGATGCCTTCGAAACCGCCAAAACCCGCCCCGTTGTGATCCATGTCCACAGCTCGGCCACGCAAATGAGCGCCTGGCGCAAGCGCAACTCATAGGCCCTATTGGATCGGCGACCAGGAGGTTGGGCGCAGAATGGCGGATTCCATGGTCTGGATGAACGGCGTCGTTTTGGGGCCAAACGCAATCCACGCCGGATCGGCATAGAGCCTGGCGCGCAAATCATCGCGCTGGGCCATGCTATCATAGCCCCAAAGGGTGATCACCTGATTAAGTGGGCCGATATCGGACGTGAAATAGCCGAGCATCGGCAGATATTTTATGTGCAGTGCCAGACCTTCGGCTTCGTAAAGCGCGAGAAAGGCCGGTATCATGCCGGGCAGCAGGGTGTAGGTGCGCTTTTCGATGACCATTTTCGGTCTCCCGGTTTGCAAATTAGCCGGGGAAGGCTAGCGGCGCTTGCGCGCTAAATCAAACATCTGTTAGAAAAAACCCAGCGTCACTGGCCCTGCACCCTTGGCGATGCGACAAGACGGCGGAAAAAACCAATGATCGAGCGTACCCTGTTTTCTGAGGAACACGAGATTTTCCGCGCATCAGTGCGGCGCTTCCTGGAGCGCGAACTGGCGCCGCATCATG
>JACMOQ010000523.1 GCA_014377905.1 Acetobacteraceae bacterium
AAGTTTATGCCCCGAGGGGGGCAAATGGGGTCAGATTTCCCTCTGCGCCGGGATGGTTGCTGCGCAAGCTGGGGTTCGAGGTGCCGGCGTTCGGGTCGCAGTTGCAGCATCTGCTGACGGACGCCGAGTGCACGGCGTTCCTTGCGGCCCGCAGGCGGGGCGGGTATTGCGACCATTGTTGCGAATGTTGACAGTTGATCCTGTGCCGGAGGTGGTTCGGCGGGTGCGGCAAACGGTGGCGGTGGTTGTGCCGGAGGTGGCACGGGCTGGGATTGTGGTTTCGCCGGGGTTTCGAATTTTAGAGGGCTGAGGCGCGAGGTGTTTTTACGACTTATTTGTTACGATTTAGCAATTAATCAGCAAATAAATGGTTGCTTTGGCAGCACGATGGATTGCTTCGCAAGGGCTCGCAATGACGGATTTTTCTGGCGGTGCGAGTGTTGGCGGGTTGACGTTCGGGTATCTTAGAGTTTCTTTTAACGGATTGTAGAAACGACGTTATTTCTGATCGTGGCACGCCAACGGCAAGGAATGGATGAAGTTTTTTTGGTTCTTTTTGTTCACAAAAAGAAGGCGCTTCATTTCGCCTGAAACGCTATCGCTCCCAATGCTGCGAATTTCCCGCTACTGAGGCAGGCTTGCAACAAATACCCCCCGGTTGGCGCTTCCCAATCCAGCATCTCACCGGCCACGAACACCCCGGGCCGGTCAAGCAGCATGAAATGCGCATCGACCGCGTCGAACCGCACCCCGCCGGCCGATGATATCGCGCGCGCAATCGGGTTCGGGGCGACCAGGGTCAGCGGCAGCGATTTCACCAGATCGACCAGATCGGCGCTGCTGCCGGCGTGGAGCGCTTCCTGCACCAAGCCAACAACCACCGGCGGTAAATTGGCGTGCTTGCGCAGGAAGGTTGACAGCGACTGGCCCCGACGCGGCACCGACAGGCTTTTGGCCAAGGTCGGGTGATCGATATCCGGACGCAGATCGAGATGCAGCGTCGTTGGCCCATTGGCGGCGATCGCCGCGCGCAACGCGCCGGAAAATGCGTAAATTACCCCGCCTTCGATGCCGGTTTCGGTCACCATCGCCTCACCGCGCTGGGTGCGGCCTGCGAAACTGATGGCGATGCGCTTCAATGGCGTGCCGGCATAGCGGGTGCGGAAAATATCCGACCACGGGACGGCAAAGCCGCAATTGGCCGGCTGAAAGGGCTGGATCGCCGCGGGCGGCAGGAATTTGGTCCACGCCCCGGTCCCCCCGAGGCGCGGCCAGGATGCGCCGCCGAGTGCCAGAATTGTCACATCGGCGACAACTTCGAGCCCATCGGCAAAGTGCAGCGCGCCCGTGTCTGACCAGCCCGCCCATTCCGAGCTTCGCCGCAAGCTAACCCCAAGCTGGGTAAGATCGGCGAGCCAGGCGCGCAGCAGCGGGCTGGCCTTCAGCGATTTGGGGAACACCCGGCCCGAGGAGCCGACAAAAGTTTGCTGGCCCAGCCCCTCGGCCCAGGCGATTACCGACGCGGGCGGGAAGGCGCGGATCGCGGGCTCCAACGCGGGCCTTGCCGCGCCGTAGCGATCGAGCAGGGCGTCCAGCGGCTCGCTGTAGGTAAGATTCAGCCCGCCGCGGCCGGCCATAAGGAATTTCCGCGCCGGGGACGGCATGCGGTCGAAAATGGTGACGGCGAAACCGGCCTCGGCGAGGGTTTCGGCTGCCATCAGTCCGGCGGGTCCGGCGCCGATGATGGCGGCGGTTGAGTGGGTGTGGGTCATCCGGGCAGGGTAGCGTAAGATCGCGGCGAATGCGCAAGGGGATGGGCGATGGTGGAAATTGGCTTGGTTGTTTTGGTGACGGTCCTGGCCATATTGCTTGGCTGGGCCATGCGCAGTCGCGAGCAGGCACGCGGCATGCTTGCCCCGTTGCAGACCCAGTTGGCGGCCACGCAAGTGAGTGCCGGCCAAGTGCCCGAACTTAAATCCACGCTGGAAGCTGTGCAAACCCGTCTGAACGGCATGGAAGCGCAGTTTGCGGCCCGCACCGCCACGCTCGCTGCACAGGAGGCTGATCGCGACGATCTGCGCAAACGGCTCGCTGCGGCCGAAGCCATACTACGCCAAAAGGCCGATCTGGAAGCGACCCATGCTGCCTTACGCGAAACCTTGCAGCAGGAGCGCCGGCAATCGGCCGAAAAGCTCGCGCAGTTACAGGATGTGCGGGACGAGATGACCAAGGAATTCAAGCTTGCCGCCAGCAGCATCATGCAGCAGCATGGGGAAACATTTACCAAGCAGAAC
>JACMOQ010000524.1 GCA_014377905.1 Acetobacteraceae bacterium
ACGACATGGGCGGATGTGTCCTACCTCTTGGGCAGGCCCTCGATTATATCGCTAACGCCAGCGTGTTCTGGACCTGGACATAGGTAAAAACGTACAAAGCCGAGCTAAGGTCAATTTCCCGCGATAATTATACCGATTCTGTTCCACATAATTTCAAGTCCTGTTCCCCGGAAGGACTGGGCATTTTTAACGGGATCCAGCAGTGGCGGCCGTTTACGAACCAGATACTGGTTAGTCTGACAGTGCCGCGCGCCCTCATTCGGGGCCTTCGCATTGATATTCAATATCCCGGCAAGCGGCCGCTTGCGTTTGCTGGATCGACCGCGTGGACTGATTTGATCATGGGGACCCAGAATTGTGCAAACTGCCAATTGAGACTTTCTCAGGCGAGCACGAAGTTTCGCTGCCGCCGTCGCAAGGTAGCCCCAGTGAAGCCAAAACCGGCGATCAGCATCATCCAGCTCTCCGGTTCGGGAACGGCGGCCCCTGGTCCGCCGGTTAAAAAGACGCTGGATTGCGACGTGAAGCTCACATCGCTGGGCAGCACGAAGGAGAAGGCGGCGGTATTAAATAGTCGACGATCCCACCATTGCCGATAACGGAGAGCAGGAGCTGGAAATTAAGCGCGCGCACGCCTTCATTCGGCACCAGGATCTTCCAACCGTAATTGTTTCCGCCAAAGTCAGTGAAACCGATGTGAGTCGGCAGGCTGTGCGCGGCATTGTCCGACTTTGTATACTGAATCAGCCCTGTCGTGTGGATGCCGTTCTGAACCCCGAACGCGTCGAACTTTAATTGCACAAGGACGTCGTTCTGAAAAGCCGGGCTGAGTGGGACAGAGGTTCCAGTAAGGTGGATCATCGCTGTCACCGGAATATAACCTGCGAATCCGGGGGGGCTTTCATAGCCGGGCGGCAGGGTTAAGAAGACCGTATCCTGCAAGCTCGCCGACGCGCGGCTGAAGGACAGGTAATTGGAGGCGCCCTGTGTAATAGACGATCCTGCGGCCATGGCGCGCAACTTCCCGTCATAAAGGCTGGCGCTCGCCGAATAGCTGCCAGTGTAGAGCACGGGTAGTCCGAGTGCGCCGACCCCGCCCGTTTGGCTATCCGATCCTGCGCCCGACGTCTGCGTGCCTGAATAGGTCACCGCGGTCTCACCGAAGCCGTCATCGTAACCGTGGTAATGACCCGCCGCGATGGCGCGGGTGTCAACCCCGGACGCGGGCAGTGTCAGCGCGAGTGCGCTTGTGCGGCCCGCCGAAAGGTAAACGCCTGCTGCGACAAGGACGGCAAAAAGTTGTCTGTTAAAAACGTGCACCGTTACATCCCCTATTCCCCGTGTTGGAGACGATGGGCTATTGTCACCCCGCACTCGCCGCAATCGGCCAACTGGCTAGCCAGTTGGCCATCGGACGATGGGCAAGGGGAGACTTGGCAGTGACGTTGCGGCCAATGCCCAAAGACGGGGGGCCATTCCGTCTAGCAGACGCGCCATTGTTGTGCGCCCGAAACGCGCCCGGATTGGTCTCGACAGCCGTGCTTACGGCGACCCTGTTCTATCTTTATGCCGAAACGGCAGTGTTGCCCGCCTCGCCGCTGCGCAACGGCTGGTTCGCCTTTATGTTCGCGTGCCTTGCTTGCCTCGTCGCCGGTCAGATCGGGTTTTTCTCCCCCGGCGTACGGCAGCGGGTGCCAGCGCGCGCCTGGGTTTCGGCAATCCTGCTGGCCACCGCGTTGCTGTGCGGCTGCGTTGCCGTGAGCGTCTGGATCCTGATGCCGGTGGCCCAGGGCGAATTTCGATCGGTCCTCGTGATCGCCTATTTCTGGTTCGCCGTCCTCGCGGCCTTCGTCGGGGCCAACCGGGTGGCAGACGCAGGAGTGGCCGTAGTACTGGCATCGCTGGCGGGCTTCGCACTGACTGCGAGAGGCGGTTATTCGAATTCACTCGCCGGTGTCTGTGTCTTGGTATGCCTGTCGTTGCTTATCATGCGCCGCCTGATCTGGCGGGCCGCCGAACGCGCGGCCGAGATGAGCCAGATCAACGAAGACAAGCTTCGCGCCTTCAAATCAACGATGGCCAAGTTTTCGCCTGAAGCCGTTGAAGCGGATGCCAACGTGGGATCGGCAGACCGGCCTCCGCCGCCGATTCAGGCAGACCCGCTGCCCCGTGCTACGCTTGCGCATGAATTCCTGACCAAGCGGCAGGCGCAAATCCTCCGCCTTGTGGCGCAGGGCATGAGCAACAAGGAAATCGCCCGCGAGTTGAACGTATCTCCCTCGACGATCAAAACGCATTTATCGCAGTCGATCGCGCTGCTGCGCGCCTCGAACCGCACCGAAGCTGCCGTCAAGGCCAGTTCGGTCGGTATCACTTAGTGCGCACAGCGGCGATCGGGGCCGCGACATTTATCGAAAAAAGGGACGCAGAAAGTTTTGAGATAACTCATGGCTAGCGACCGAACCGACGGGTTCCCGCCGCCATCGGAGACGCGTTGCCATTAGACTGACAGCACCGCCAGCCACCCTGCTCTTTGGTCTCTGGACGGCACTGTCAGACCAATGTGGCACTATGCTCCGGCCGATGATAGCTCGCCCGAATGAGCCGTAAATCCAAGGCAAAGCCCCCTACTCCGTTTCGTTATTTCAACAGCTCGCCGGAGGTGATCCGGCTGGTCGTGATGATGTACGTGAAGTACCCATTGTCGTTGCGGAACGTCGAGGACCTGCTGGCCAAGCGGGGAACCGACATCTGCCACGAGACGGTGCGCTTCTGGTGGAACCGGTTCGGCCCGCTGTTTGCCGCCGGGATCCGCCGGAAGCGGGTCGATCGCGTTCGGCAGGTGACGCCGTGGCGATGGCACCTCGACGAGGTCTATGTGAAGATCAATGGGCAGATGCACTATCTGTGGCGGGCGGGTGATCATGAGGGTGAAGTACTGGAATCGTACGCCACCAAGACACGCGACAAGGCGGCAGCACTGACCTTTCTCAAGAAAATGATGAAGCGCCACGGCCGGCCCAAGGTGATCGTCACCGATCGCCTGCGGTCCTACGGTGCCTCGATGAAGGAGATCGGCAACGCCAATGCTCAGGAGATCGGCCGCTGGTTAAACAACCGGGCCGAGAATTCACATCAGCCGTTCCGACGACGAGAGCGGGCGATGCTGCGGTTTCGACAGATCCACACGCTGCAGAAATTCTGCTCGGTCCATGCCTCGGTCCACAACCATTTCAACGAGGAGCGTCACCTCATCAACCGGCAAGACTACAAGGCCCAGCGCTCCGCCGCCCTGGCGGAGTGGCGGGTAGTTATGAGCTAGCCACAGAGCGGTTTGGGGATTCCCGCGTCCACCAGAGACGAGTTGCCATTAGATTGACAGCACCGACTTACACCACCGCGGTCTCGACAGGTGCACGCGCTATTGTCACATTGCGCGTGCAAGACGGAGGGTAGAATTTGGACGTCAGCCGTCCAGTATTCGTCCGCCGGTGCCAGAACAGGATGATTGCCATGCGCGCCACCCCGAAAATCGTCTATCTCGCCGGGCCTGAGGTATTCATGCCCGAATGTGCTGCTGTCATCGGCCAAAAGGAGGCGCTGTGCCGGCACTATGGTTTTGATCCCAATTCTCCGTCCGACAATCATATCAAGACGCGGATCGCCGAAACCGGATCGGCGTTTTCGATCGCTATTTACACGGCCAATGTCGCGCGTATCCATGCCAGCGATTTCGGCATTTGCGACCTGACACCGTTTCGCGGCCCCAGTGCCGATACTGGTACGGTGTTCGAACTCGGGCTGCTCACCGGCCTTGGCAAGCCGGTGTTCGGCTATACCAACGTGACTGCCGATTACCGCGACCGTATCGCGCTGCGACAGTTGACCGATCTGCACGGCAAGCCTGATCCGCTGCCCTGGCCGATCTGGAACGACGAGAATGGCTGGATTATCGAAAATTTCGCCAATGCCGACAATTTGATGATCGACAGCGCGCTGGCCGTCGGCGGCGCCGGCATGGTCCGGCACGGGCCGGCGCTGGCGTCGCGCTTTGCCGATCTGGGCGCCTTTGAAGCCTGCCTGAAACAGGCGCAGCAGTATTTCGAGTGTGCCGCCGCCTTGCCGCCGCCCGCCGGTTGACGTCGCCATCGTCTTGTAGCTGTTCCGAAAACTTCTTGCATGATATTGAAATCCGCCGCTCTATTGGCTTCATGTTGTATGAGTTGCGTCGATTCGTCATGGCCGGGCCGATCAAATACGTCCCGCTCGCCTTGCAGGGGGGAAACGCATGCTTCGGACCGTTTCGATTGCCACGGCAATGGTTGCCAGCCTAGGCTTTGCAGCGCTCGCCATCGCCGCGACCGCGCCGAAACCGGCGCTTGCCGCTCGGTCGGAACGCGGAAGCCTGCCGCGCTTCCCCGATTTCGGGCAATTGCCGCCGCCCGAGGTGATCACGCCGGATCGGGTGTTCAGGCTGGCGCAGGATTTTCCGAAAGCGCTGCCCCCCCCGGAGCCGGCGGTGCAAAGAATCCTCGCCATTGATTTCCGCAAGGACTGGCAGGGCTATATGGCGGCCACGCTGGCCTATATCCTTGAGGGAAACATCGAAAATCGGGCGCTGTCGGACACGTTTTTCCTCGAGGATAACAAGGCCCGCCCCTGGTATCATGTGCCGTGGCAACATTGGGGCGACAATGGCCGCGAAGGGCTGCACGGCCTGACGGCGGAGGGCCCCGTCAACCCGCATGTGCTCAATCCGCTGCAACAGAACCAATGGGCGGCCTATGCCGTCGGTTTCTACAATGCCCGCGGCGGCTATACGATCGGCCAGGTCTGGCAGGATGCCAATAATCCGCGCATCGATGCCGTGGTGCGCGATGGCGGCTTCCCGATCGGCACGGTCGTTGCCAAGTTGCTGTTCACGACGGCGCCGGTCGCCGAGGCGCCGTTGCTAAGCAATCCGATCGAATGGTCGGCCTATGTGAAGGACAAGTTCTCAGCGCCGGGGCCGACCGGATTGCCGATCAATCCGCGCCATCTTGCGTCCGTTCGGCTGTTGCAGGTGGACATGATGGTCCGCGATCCGCGCGCCGATGCCACCGGCGGCTGGGTGTTCGGCACCTGGATATATAATGGCCTGCAAGCCAAGGTGCGCGCGCCGGGCCAGACCTTTGACAACCGCTGGCGCAATCTGATGCCGTTGGGCATCGCCTGGGGCAATGATCCCACCGTTACCAGCTTTCCGGGCGGCAATCCGGCGCCGTTAAAGACGATTACCAACCCCGATCTCAAGGAAACGGTGATCAGCACCGACCCGGCGCTGCCGCCGATGCACCTCGGCTATGGCCTGCGATTGAGCGGTGCGGTCGACAATGTCGAATCATCGTGCAAATCCTGCCATTCGGCGGCGCAATATCCGGCGATTTCCAACATCCTGCCGGGCTTTTCGATGAAGAATGGCCGCTATCTGACGCCAAAGGACCCCGAATGGATGCGCTGGTTCCGCAATCTTAAGCCGACCGAAGCCTTTGATGCCGGCGCCGTGTCGACCGACAATTCGCTGCAACTCGCCGGCAGCATCCAGAATTTCCTGGCGGCAGGGAACATCACCTCGGGCGGGCTTTACGCGACACAATATTATAAAGGCCGCAAGATAGAATCGATCTATGGCAGCCGCGGCATGACCAAGCACAGCAAATGACCGACGATCAGGAGAGTTCCGATGTCAGAAACGTCCGACCAGAACAAGGCAAACACTGTCGAATTTTTCATGAAGGTCTTCAACGAAGGCGATGTTGGCCTGATTGGGGACCTTTTGAGCCCGGACTATAAATATAACGGCCAGCCGAGTTCGGTGAAGGACAATGCCGGCTGGGTGCAGGCGCTGCGCAGCGAGTTTTCGGGACTGGTGTTCACCATCGAGGCAATCCTTGCCGAAGACGACAAGGTGGCGCTGCGCTGGCGGATGACAGCGCCGGCCAACAGCGCCGGTGGGGCCGGCTATGTCACCGCCACCAATATCCTCAGTTTTGTCGGCGGCCAGGCGATCAGCAACGACCAGACGCCGCAGAAGCCAGAGTGGACGCCGCTGTAAGACCAGCCGTGACGCGACAGGGGGAGTGCGGATAATGAAGCGCCAGCTCATTCTGGGGGGCGTGCTGCTCGCGGCGGGCGGCCTTGCGGCGCGTGATGTCGTGCAGGCGCAAGCGGCGCGCGACGAGGCGCAAGCGCCGGTGGTGAGCTGGGCGCCGACCACCGGCAGCCTGCCGCGCTTCCCCGATTTCGGGCTGTTGCCGCCGCCGGAAATCTTCACCGCCGAGCGCGTCTTCAAACTGTCGCAGGATTACCCGCGCGCCGAACCGGCGATGGAACCCGCCGTCAAGCAACTGCTGGCTATCGATTATAACCGTGACTGGAAGCCCTATGCCAACGGGGCGCTGGCCTATGTGCTGGCGGGCAATATCGAAAACCGCGCGATGCAGAACAGTTTCTATGCCGAAGACAACAAGATCCGGCACTGGTATCATGTGCCGTGGATGCACTGGGCCGACAATGGCCGCGAAGGCCTGCACGGGCTGACGCCCGAGGGCCCGATCCGGGCGAAAAGCCTGTCGCCGACGCAGACCAACTGGTGGCAGACCTATGCGCTGGCGATCTACAACGCCCCCGGCGGCAGCGCCATCGGGCGGGTATGGGCCGATGCCCAGAACCCCGACCTCACTACGCTGAAGGCGCGCGGCTTCCCGGTCGGCACGGTGGTGGCCAAATTGATGTTCACCACGACACCGGTCAGCGATGCGCCGTTCCTCAGCAATCCGATCGAATGGCAGGCCTATATCAAGAAGACATTCTCGTTCACGCCGACCGGTTTCCCGATCGCTCCGCGCGAAGTCAATACCGTGCGGCTTTTGCAGGTCGACATCATGGTCCGCGATTCCCGCGCCGATGCGACCGGCGGCTGGGTCTTCGCCACATATGTCTATAACGGCCTGCAATCGCCAAAGCGCAGCCCGGGTCAGGCCTTTGACAATCGTTGGCGCAACCTGATGCCTGTCGGACTGATGTGGGGGCAGGATCCGACGGTGACCAGCCATCTGGCGGGCAATGCCGAGCCGCTGAAGACGATGATCAATCCCGATTTGCAAGAAACCCGGATAAACACCGATCCGGCGCTGCCACCACAGCATCTCGGCTTTGGCCTACGCCTCAATGGCCCCGCCGACAATTCGCTGTCGTCGTGCAAATCCTGTCATTCGGTCTCGGAATATCCCGATATCTCGCTGGTGCTCCCCTATATCGGCCCTGGTGACAAGCGGAACCTCATATGCGGCGGCCCCGAATGGATGCGCTGGTTCCGCAACCTGCCGGTCGGTCAGCCGTTCGACAAAGCCTCCAACCCGCTCGACAACTCCCTCTCGCTGGCAATCAGCATCACCAATTTCCTTGATGCCAAGACCCGGCGCGATGGCGGGTTTAACAGCCTGCAATATTGGCATGGCCAGCGGCAGATGTCGAAATCCAACCAGCGCGGCGCGGTGCCAGACGGCGGTGACCCGTGTGCCAATGCCAGCATGGTGGCTTCGAAATAGGGATTATGCGACCTCAAGCACCTGACTGATTGCAGCCTCGGCAATCTGGCGGTGCGCCGGATCGCCGAACACTCCGAGCCAGGCGAGCGGGTCTCCACCCGGGCTGAGCGCGTGAAAATCGGCAAGTGCAGCCTTCGCCCCCGCCAGGTCACCCAACAGCGCCTGGCACGCGATCAGCACGATATGATTCATCTGCGCTGCCGGCTTGCGGCGGATGGCACCGAGCAGCATTGCCGCCGCATCGGCATAGGCACCGTTGCAGAACCGTGTTACCGCCAGCCCCAACACCCTCAACCCACTGTCGGGTGAGATTGGGTCGAGCTGCAACGAAAGTTCCAGTTGCTCTGCAGCTGCCGCAGTATGGCCCATCAACAGCCGCACCCAGCCGCTCACCCCCAGTGCCAGCGCCGATCCGGGGTTGAGCGCGACAGCACGGTCGGCGAGCTTTGCCACGCTCGGTAGGTTTTCGCCCAGTTGCCAAAGTGGCACAAGCGCACGGGCGACGACTTCGGGATCGTCGGGCGCGACGCGCAGCGCATGCTTGGCAAATTCAAGCCCGGTGAGACGGTGCCATTCGAGATCCTTGCCCCAGCGCACCAGAACTGCCTGGGCGTGGCAATCGGCGGCCAGCGATAGCGCCGCGGCATTTTCGGGATCGATGGCCAGCGACTTGTCGAGCAGCGCCAGCGCCTCGCGCACATCGGCTTCAAGCAGCGAATGGTGCTTGTGCAGGGCGCGCAGATACAGATCGTAACTGCCCGAATCGGTGATCGGCCGTTGCAGCGCACGCTTGATTTCGGCGGTCTGGACCGTAGGAGCGATCACCCCAGCGACCGCCAACGCCACCCTGTCCTGCAAGGCAAAAACATCTGCGAGCGTATCGTCGAAGCGTTCGCTCCAGATGCGGGTGCCGGCTTCGGTATCGATAAGGCCCAGCGATATCCGCACCTGCCCGCCGGCCATGCGCACACTGCCTTCCAGCATATAACGCACCCCTAGCCTACGGGCGGCCTCGCCAGGGCTGATGTTGGAATCGCGCAGCGCCCGGCTGGAGCTGCCGGCAATGACGAACAGTGATTTGATCCGCGACAGCGACGTGGCGATTTCTTCGACCATACCGTCGGCGAAATAGTCCTGTTCGGGGTTGCCGGTGATATTGGCGAACGGCATCACCGCGACCGATGGCTTGGTGGTCGCCGGCACGTGTGCCGGCTTGGCGGGGGCGGCGACAGGCGGTGCCGAAATCAGCGGGTGCTGCCCGACCAGCGTCGCGATGCTTTCCAGCAATTTGCCCCAGCCCGGCGAGGCCGAGACCACCGCCTCGCCGCGGCCCAGAGCGCAATGGATCTGGTTGAACGGCAGTGGCGGTTCGGTGCCATCGATGCTGTACTGGACCAGCTTGCCGGCCTTAAGCCCCAGATCGGCCTCGGCCCGCACCCAGTGCGACGCTGCGGCGGCACCCGACCACAGCACCAGCACGGCGCGCGCCGCGCGCAGATGTTCTTCGATAACTTCGGCATAGGCGCGGTGCGCCGGCAGCGATTCATCGAACCAGACGTTGTACCCGGCTGCAGGCAAGGCGATGGCGGTGGCCTGGGCAATCTCCGCCGTCGGTCGTGCATAGGAAATGAAGACGTCGCAGGTAGGATGATCCGCCCTAGGCGTCTGTGCCGCCGTCATCAACGCCCGTCCCTTCGATCCGCCTTTGCTTTGGCACCAAAGTGGTTCAGGCTCAACTGTGGATAAGGACCGTGACGCCGACTTCACGAAGGATTTTGTCGCAATGAGCCATAGAGGGGTTGTCCTTGTTATCCTGCCGGGCTTGGTCGCCGGGCTTGCTGGCTGCACGCCAGCCAAACCGAAGCAGAGCCTTGATGACTTCAAGGCGGCAATGGAGGCAGAGGCTAACCAGCTTACCGCCGACTATAATTCCGGCGATGTCGGCAAACTTGCGGCGCATTATGCCGATGGCCAGGTGCTTATGGTCGATGGCGCGCCAACGCTCGACGCCGCCGGCGCCCGCGCGCGCCGCCAGCAGCAGACCAATTTCGATATCACGCTGGCGACATCGGACATCATCGTCGACGCGCCGGCCTCCCAAGACATGGCGACGGTACGGTCGACCTGCATCGTCACTGTCACCGACAAACAGACCAAACAGGTGTTGATGACGCAGGCCAACACCTGCCTGCTCGGTTACCGGCGCCAGTCCGATGGCACGATGAAGGTCAATTGGGGGCTGACCGACCCGACGGTGCCGCACGAGGTAAAGGCGCCGCCATCGCCGCCTGCGGGGCACTAACCGCCAGCGCCAGTTGCAGCGCGTCGGCAATCCGATAGCCCGACAGGGCGCTGTCAGACCAATGTGGCACAGCGCGGGTAGCGATGGTAGCGCACGGATATGAGCCGCAAATCCAGGGCCAAGCCCCCTACCCCGTTTCGCTATTTCAACAGCTCGCCCGAGGTGATCCGGCTGGTGGTGATGATGTACGTGAAATACCCCTTGTCGTTGCGGAACGTCGAGGACCTGCTGGCCGAACGCGGCATCGATATCTGCCATGAGACGGTGCGGTTCTGGTGGAACCGGTTCGGCCCGATGTTCGCCGCTGAGATCCGCCGGAAACGGGTCGACCGAGTTCGGCAGGTGACGCAATGGCGATGGCACCTTGATGAGGTCTATGTGAAGATCGGCGGCGAGATGCATTACCTGTGGCGTGCCGTCGATCACGAAGGCGAAGTGCTGGAATCCTACGCCACGAAAACCCGCGACAAGGCCGCGGCGTTGAGCTTTCTCAAGCGTATGATGAAACGGCACGGCAGGCCGAAGATGATCGTCACCGACAAGCTTCGCTCCTACGGCGCAGCGATGAAGGAGATCGGCAATGCCGATACCCAGGAGACCGGTCGCTGGGTGAACAATCGGGCCGAGAATTCACATCAGCCCTTCCGACGACGAGAGCGGGCGATGCTGCGGTTTCGACGAATGCACACGTTGCAGAAATTCAGCTCGGTCCATGCTTCCGTTCACAACCACTTCAACCAGGAACGCCACCTCATCAAGCGGCAAGATTACAAAGCCCAGCGCTCCGCAGCTCTTGCGGAGTGGCGGGCAGTCGCGAGCTAGCCGCAGGGCGGTTTGCGGATTCCCGCGACCACCGGAGACGAGTTGCAGTTAGACTGACAGCACCTACAGCCTCCTGTTTGAACTCAAGCGTATACCGCGCCCGCACTCCGTCTTTCATTCCTGATACCCCTTCGGTGGTCTGATCCTATCAGCCAAGGGAGACGTCAGGCAGGGGCAAGGTC
>JACMOQ010000525.1 GCA_014377905.1 Acetobacteraceae bacterium
CTTTCGGCAACCAGGCTGACCAGATTTCGTTCATCGCGTCCCGATCGCGAATGTCTTTCACCCAGATCTGGGCTTGCAATACGCGAGTTTTGTCGGTGCCGTGGGTTTCCAGAATGGCATCGATGCTGTCGAGCACCTGCTTGGTCTGGCCCCTGATGTCCTGGCTGGTATCGGAGGCGGTGCAGCCCTGAAGATAGACAAAGCCATGATATTCGACGGCTTTGGCCAAAATCTTGTTGGGCTCGGTGCGGATAATCTTGCTCATTGCGGGCATCTCCTGGTTGCGGTGACACCCTTCTACCGGCAAGGCCTGGCAAATTGAAGCCCGGCATTACCGCTCCAGCGATCGCTCGATCACTTTCAGCCGGCGGGCAACCAGCAGGCATCCCAGCAGGCCGAGCGCGCAACCGACCAGCACTGGCGGTTGCAGACCAAAATACTCGGCGCATTTGCCGTAGGCGAGCGCGCCCAGCGCCGGCGCGGCGCGACCGATCATGCCCCACAGGCTCAGCACCCGGCCAAGCATCTGGCCGGAGGTGGAGGTCTGCAACAGCGTCTGCGCCGCGATGCCGTGGATGGTGCCTGCCACCCCCCAGACCGCTGAACAGAAAATCGCCACCGCGAATGACCCGGTGGAGATGAACAGGATGGTCGCCAGAATGATCACAAATCCGGCCACCAGGGTGATCCGCGTCATGCCGTGCAAGCCGCCGCGCATCGCCAGCGCCGTGCCGCCGGCCAGCGCCGCGATACCCCCAACGCTCGCAAGCGTGGCAAGCCCGGCCGCACCCTGGTGGAACAGCAGATCGACATAGGGGGCAAGGGTTTCGGAAACCGGCCGGGCAAAGGCGCCCACCAGAAACGCAAACAGCACCAGCGGCCCCATGCCAGGATGGCGGACGACGTAATTCACCCCCTCAATCGCTTCGGCCAGCACGCTGGCGGTGGGGGCATGGCCGCGGCGATGTTCGGGCGCGAGTTTGAGTTGCAGCATGGTCAGGCTGGCGAACAGATAGGTCGCCGCGTTGAACAGCATCGCCGGTTCAACGCCCCAGTTATAGACGATGATGCCGCCAATGCCGGGGCCTACCGACCGCGACAGGTTGAAGGTGAGCGAGTTCAGTGCGACCGCCCCAGGCAGCTCGGACCGTGGCACCATTCCCGGCACCAGGGACTGCCGCGCCGGCTGGGCGAAGGTCGACGACACGCCGAGCACGACTTCAAGGGCGGCGATAATCTCGATTTGTATCAGCCCGCGATAGGTGAGGCCCGCCAGGATCAGCGCATGGGCGACGGTGACCCATTGGGTCACGACCGTCAGATGGACCCGATCGACCCGATCGACGATGGCGCCGGCGAAAGGCGAGATCAGCACTGACGGCGCCAGGCTGCAGAAGGCGATGATGCCAACCCAGGCGGTCGAATGGGTCAGTTGCCAGGCGAGCCAGTCCACCGCGATGCGCTGCACCCACCAGCCGGTCCAGCATGCGAAACTGCCACCGTAGAAAATCTGCGTGTTGCGATAGGACAGGACCCGGGTAATCGTCGACAGACTGGCCACGCGCGATCCAGTTCAGGGTTGCGTGGGCTTGGCGGATTTCGGGTCGAGCGGATCGGTGCTGTCACTGCGGGCCTGATTGCCGGCCAGGCACCGGTCGATCAGCTTTTCGCGCGCATAGCGGTTCGCCAGGGTTTCGCTGCCGGTGCCGATCACCCCGGCGCCACTAAACGGCGCGTCACGATTGCCCGCGGCCGCGTCGGCGCGGAACAGATCGGCCCGGTTCTGCCGTTCATACGCCGCATCAGCGCGCACGCGACATGCGGCCAGCTGGGCGGGGGTGGCCAATGATCGAAGCTCACTCTGGGCGCAACCCGCGAGCAGGAGTGGCACCAGAACCAGCAGACGCGCGCGCGAAAAAATCAAGATAATGCTCCCGTGGCAGCGCCGGACGGCGCGGGCAGGCTGAGGTGGCGCAAGGCCTCCGTAAAGCGGGTCTGATCGAAACGGGCGTCGCGTGTCAACGGCAAGCGTGCGGCAGCGGCGAGCAGAGATGGATCAAGGCTGGCGCCATCGCGCTTCAGCACCACGTGGTCGCGGGCCCAAGGTGCCTCTGCCAGCAGATCGACCAATGCCAGCAGACGCAGGCACAACGCCAAACCATAGCTGGTGTCCATGCCCACAATACGGTCGATCGCCGACGCCCAGCAGCAGGCGTCGCTGTCGGCGAGCGCCAGATCGGTCCAGCCGCCATCGGGGCGGCGAAAGCAGAACAGACGTGGCCCGCCCCAATGTTCGGCGAGCGCCGCCGCCCGCGCACGTTCCCAGGCATTTTCCAGATCGCGGCGCCGCACAGTCGGCAAAGCTTCGGGCGACACGTCAACCAGATAGGTCCGCGTGCCATCAGCGGCGGTACCGACCTGAATTATCGCCGGTTTCTTGATGCGCGCCATGCGCACAGCATGAACCTTGGGGCAGCTGTATGCCACCCCAATTTTGGGCTACTGGCTAACCCAGCCGCCATCGACGCTCAACGCCGCGCCGGTGATGGTCGCCGCACCGTCCGAGCACAGGAAAACCGCCGTCGCGCCAATCTGCTCCGGCGCGGTAAAGCGGTGCATCGGCTGCTTTTCTGCCAGAAACAGTGCGGCCGCCTGGTCGGGGGTAATCCCGTCGCGTGCGGCCCGCGCATCAAGCTGGGCCTGGACCAGCGGCGTCAGCACCCAGCCCGGACAGATGGCATTGCAGGTCACCCCGACATTGGCAAGTTCTATGCCCGCCGTCTTGGTCAACCCGATCAACCCGTGCTTGGCAGCGACATAGGCCGATTTTTCCCCGCTCGCCACCAGCCCGTGCGCCGAGGCGATATTAATGATCCGCCCCCACCCGCGTGTTTTCATCCCCGGGATTGCCGCCTGCATCGCCAGGAACGCGGCGGTCAGGTTGATGGCGATCACCCGGTTCCATTCTGCGGCCGGGAAGCTCTCGATTGCGGCGACATGCTGAACGCCGGCATTGTTGACCAGAATATCCAGGCTGCCATGGTCGGACTGCGCCTGGGCGACCATGGTAGCGATCTGGTCGGGATGGCTGATATCAGCGGGCGCGTAGGTCACCGCCACGCCGAAGGTTTTGGCGAGCTCGGCCCGCTGGGCCGCAATGGCACCGGCATCGCCAAAGCCGTTCAACACCAGATTGCTGCCCTCCGCCGCCAGGCAGCGGGCGATGGCGAGGCCAATTCCGCTGGTCGAGCCGGTGACAAGCGCGGTTTTTCCGTGAAGGGTCATGAAAATATCCTTATTAAGTCACTGCACTAAAAAAATGTGCGGAAGATTTTTTGCAAGGACAAGCATAAGGGCAAGCTGTTCTTTTTGTGAACAAAAAGAACCAAAAAAGCTTTTTGATACTCTGTTGCCGTTGGCGTGGGAGAAGCTGGGCAGTTATCTGATCGATCAAAAATCGCCGTCGGCGATCACTTTCAACCGTGCCGGATCGAGCAGGTCGACCGAATGGGCGTCGGGGAGCGCAATCAGCCGATCGGCCTTCAGGCGGGTCAGCGTCCGGCTCACGGTTTCAATCGTCAGGCCGAGATAATCGGCGATGTCAGAGCGCGCCATCGGCAAGGCAACAATCCGATGCTGGCTGAAGGCGGGCGCCATCGTACACGAACTCGACATCGCGCCGCGCGCCAGCAGGAAGCTCGCCAGCCGCTCGCGGGCAGTTTTGCGACCGAGAAGCAGCATGTGTTCGTGCGCCAGCACCAGTTCAGTGCTGGCGACCTGGAGCAGGCGTTGTTCGATTACCGCGAAATCCTCCATCAGCCGCCCCAGCCCAACGCGGCTGAACCGGCAGACCCGCATCGGTTCCAACGCTTCGGCGCCGAAGCCAAAACTGTCGCTGACGGCGAGGCCGAGAAACGTGCCAGGACCCGCAAAGCCGATAATCTGGCGGCGGCCATCGGGCATGGATTTGAACAGGCGCGCGGTGCCGGCGGTGATATTATAGAAATGATCAGCCTTTTCGCCTTCTTCGATGATGCCATGCCCGACTGGGATCGCGGCCGTTGTCGCAATTGCCGCAAGACGATGAAGATCTTCATCCGGAATTGAATTACAAACGCTTATGGAGCGTTGTTGGCATTTTGCACAAACCGAAGCCGGCCGGAGTGGCACGACAATGGTCGAGCGGACAGCGGACATTGAGGCTGATAACATGCAATCTCCACAGCGCATCTTGTGATGCATGTAACAGTATAGCCCAATTCCACATGGGAACGGCAACGGATGGCGCGACAGCCTGGCGACCATCTGATATGCCACGGCCACATTGACACAGGGAGGGGTTCTGCATGGCATTGACTGGAAATTGGGTGCGGGTGGCAGCGATTGACGAAATTGCCGCCGGATCTGCTTTGGGAGTGACGGTTGGCGACCTTAACCTCGCAATCTATCACCTCGATGACGGGCGGGTGTTTTGCACCGATAATATCTGCACCCATGCCTTCGCCCTGCTGACCGATGGCTGGATGGAAGGCACCACCATTGAGTGCCCGCTGCATGCCGGCCAGTTCGATGTCTGCACCGGCAAAGGCCTGGGCGCGCCGATTGAGGAAGACCTGAAATCCTTTCCGGTGCGGGTTGAGGGCGGCGAGATCATGGTTGAAATAGCTAACTAATCCGTTTGCGGTGCGTCGCGATGCAGGGTAGGGCACTCGCGCCGGACGTTGGTTAGAAATAATTGACATTTTTATGCATAAATGTTAGTTTTATTTATGATCACTTTCACCGCCATCCTCTCTGACCTGCAAGCGGCCATCGCGGTCGTGGCTGCACGCGAGCGCACGCTGACGGTGCTGCTGGTCGCGGTTTGGGGCCGGATTGCGCGGATGCGGACACGGCTGGAGCGGTTGATTGCGCGCTGGCGGGCCGGGATAGTGCAGGCGCCGCGCAAATCCAGAGCTGGCGAGGCGCGGGCTTCGGTTCGGGCGCCGGCCGCGTTTCCAACCGCGCCGGCCTGGCTGCTGGTGCAGGTTCAGGCGGCTGCGTCCTACCGGGCACAGTTGGAGTATATGTTGTCGCAGGCTGAGTGTGCTGAATTTCTGGCGGCGGTGCCGCAAGCGGGGCGCATCCTTCGCCCGCTGTGCCGGATGCTGGGAATTGGCGCGGCGGCCGCACCTCGCAAATCGCTGCCGTCGGTTTGGGCGCCGCCTTCTGCCACGCCCCCTGGTGATGCGGTCCGTGATGACGGGCGGGTGTTGCCGCGGGTTGGGCTGGCGCTGGGACCGGCCGGTCGATTTTTTTATGTTTAAGGCGCGGGAAAGCCTGCAACCTAATTATTACGATATCGTAATTAACTTACTGCGTTTTTTCTCAATCCAAGAGCAAAACCCTGAGACGTTCCCGCTTTGCGCCATCCAACCCGACCTTGTCGGCCAGATAATCATCCATCGTCGCATAGGCCGCATCGA
>JACMOQ010000526.1 GCA_014377905.1 Acetobacteraceae bacterium
GGAATCCGGGAGCTTGGATGCAAACCGACCCGCCCGCGACTGCGATGCCGAGAGACGCTGATATTCCCGCCGCATTCGCTGGTGACTTTATCCCGCTGTCGGTCCGTATCAGCAAACGTGCCATGGACATCGTCGCCGCTTCGATCGGCCTGTTGCTGACCGCACCGCTTTTTCTGTTGGTCGCCATCGCCGTTCGGCTCGACAGTCATGGACCCGCAATCTACCGACAGCTGCGGGTCGGGCGAACTCTCGCGGATCGCACCGAACTTTTTACCATCCTCAAGTTTCGCTCGATGCGCGCCGATGCCGAAAAGCTCACCGGCGCGGTCTGGGCGCAAAAAAGCGATCCCCGTATCACGCGCATCGGGGCCTTCATCCGCAAAACCCGGCTCGACGAAATCCCCCAACTCATTAATGTTTTGCGGGGGGATATGAGCCTGGTTGGACCCCGCCCCGAACGCCCAGGCCTGGTCGACAAACTCGATTTGGCTCTTCCGTTCTATGCCGACCGCATGATGGGCCTGCGGCCCGGCGTCACTGGATACGCCCAGGTCAACCAAGGCTACGACACCGATATCGAAGGCGTGCGCCGCAAGGTTGCCCTCGATGCCGCATACGCCATGCGCCTCGCCACCTTCCGGTCATGGATTGTGACCGACCTCGGGATCCTTGTCCGCACCGTGGGCGTGGTGGTGACTGGGGCGGGGCAGTAACGTCGGAGGACAGGAAGCGAGGGGGCGCTCCATCCGATGGCGCTCCAACTGTCCGAAGCGGCTAGTTGGACAACAAGCAATCATCCGCCAACGCCCGCACCGGCGTGCGGTCGCGTTCATGGGCGAATTCAGGGACGTTATTGCCCGCGGCGTTGGAAACCGGGTTCAGGATCAGCGAGAAAATCCAGCGCGGGTACGGTGAAATATTGGGTGGAGAAACATGCAGCATGTTGTCTCCAAAAATCAGCATGGTGCCGCGGGGCCCGTGCGCCGAGACCATGCCAAGCTCGGTCACCAGATCGGAGACCGCCGCGTGCGGCACCGTCCACAACTCCCATTTCTGGCCGTCGATGGTGCGCTCATACGGGATGTCACGTTTATGCGATCCTGGCACGAACCACATGGGGCCATTGAATTCGGTGACGTCGTCAAGGAACACGTGCAGGTTCAGCGCCAGCGGCTTGGGCGAGCCATCGCGGGTGTGATGGGTGGCGAAATCGGTGTGCCATTCAAAGCCAGCGCCGGCAAAGCCGATTTTCGGGTTGATCTTGACCTGCTGAATATAGAGATCCTCGCCCAGGATCTGCATCGCTGGCTCGACCAACCTGGGGTGGCGCACCAGACGCGCATAGGCTTCGCTGCGGCGATGGAGGGACAACAGATTGCGAACGGTCACGCCATCGGCTTCACGCGGGTTTTCCGGACAATTTTCTGCGAACAGCGCTGGCATTGGCGCGCGCAGCGCCTCGATCTCTGCCTCGGTGAAAACATTGGGCAGCACCAGGAAGCCGTCCGTATCGAGTTGGTGCAATTGTTGATCAGTTAATTTCACGGCGGTTTCTCCATTCGGGCACGAAACCGGTTGGCAAGGCCACGTTCAACAAGTGTGCCGGCCGCAACGTCGGCACCGTGTGGCGGATGGTGCCCGGGGGCGGATTCGAACCACCGACACTGCGATTTTCAGTCGCATGCTCTACCAACTGAGCTACCCGGGCATCGTGCCGCCACCTTCGGAACTAGCGACGCCTGTTGGAGGGGCGGGGATAGCCCACTCGCGCCTGGGGATCAACCCGTCAAATTATCATCCTCGTCATCGCTGCCCTTCATTGCGTCGGGGTCTGCGGTTGTATCGGGAACGCGATAGACCTCGCCGAACCAGCGTCCCAGATCCGCATCGGCGCAGCGCAGGCTGCAAAACGGCGCGTAACGGGCTACGGACGGCTTGCCGCAGATGGCACAGGCTTTGAGCATTATGGCAAACCATGAGGCACGGGGCGTAAACGCCAGCCCGATATCGGCAAGCTGCGGTCTTCGCGCAAGGCCAGTGCGCGTCCGGCGCGGGCGGTATAATGCGCTAACGCCGCCGGATCAGCTCGCAATGCCGTCACCACGCCAGGTGCGGCGATAAGTTCGAGGGCGGTCGCCGGAGTCGCGGCCGCTTCGCCGGCTGCCTGCCGTAAGGCTGCCAGCCCCTCGGCATGCGGGGTGCCGAGAAGTTCATGCAGCGGTGGATGGACCCGCGGGCGCAGTATCTCGGCCAGGCCCAACGCCGAAAACCCTAAAAACCGCGCGCGCTGCGGATCGTCCGCCAGCGCGGATGAAATTCCAGGGCCGAGTGACGCACGGGCTTTGACCGATAACCCGGCAAAATCGACCACGATCCCGCCGGCAAGGTTGCGCAACCGGATGTGGCGGGCCAGTGCCGGAATGGCAGCGCGATTAATGGCGTGATGCGCTGCACCCTTGCTAGTGCGGGCCGCCGAGGCGCCGGCAAGATCGAGATCGATTGCGGTCAGTGCAGGCGTCGGATAGATCGACATCGCCGCGCCGTCCGGCAAGGCAACATCCGGCGATGCAAGTGCCAAAACATCACCTTCGAGTGCCGCGTCAAACGCCGCCGCCACAACCCGCAACCGATCACCAAATTCGGGACGCAAGCTGGCGCCAAGCCCGGCGTCGTCAATCCAAATATCGGCATTTTGATGCAGTGCGGCAAGCATTGCGACAGCCCCCGGACCACGACGCAACAAAGCAGGTGGCCCGCTGCCGATCAGGCCGAAATCGTGGGGGGCGAGCCGTCCGGTCAGGCGCACGCCTTTGCCGCCTTGTGCCGAGCGCACCACTTGCACACCAAGAATGGTGCCAGGATTAGCATCGCCGCCATCGCGTTCCGGCAAGAATCCTTCTTCGCTCCCTAGGGTGACGAACGCGCCACCCAAAGCTGGCATGCGCGCGGTGACGCGGCCGCGATAAAGATCGCCGACCCCGTCAGGATTGCCTGGCCGCCACAGCGCGTAGTCGACCAGCCCGTTGGCATCGACGGCCGCAACCCGGATTTCGCCAGGGCTGACGGAAGCAAGTATTTTCACGTCGCCAAATATCCGGCACCGCGCAGCAACTGCGCGGTTTCGAACAAGGGAAGCCCAACGATGTTGGAGTAACTGCCCGACAGGAAGCGGATATGCGATGCCGCCCGCCCCTGGATCGCGTAGCCACCGGCCTTGCCCTGCCATTCTCCCGATGCGAGGTAGCCGTCAATCTGCGCAACGGTCAGCCGCGCAAACCCAACCACGCTATCGCAAACCCGTTCCAGTACGCGCCCATCGGGCGTTGCCAGCACAATCGCGGTCAGAACATGGTGGCGCCGCCCCGATAGCATCGCAAGACAGCCACGTGCCTGATCCTCCGTTTCGGCCTTGGGCAGCACGCGGCTGCCGCATGCAACGACCGTATCGGCGGCCAGCACCAGCCAGTCCGGACGGGCGGAGGCGACGGCCTTGGCCCGCGCCAGACGCTGGGCAAGCAAACGCGGCGCCTCCGCACGGCGCGGCGTTTCGTCGATGTCGGTAGAAATGACCTCGTCGGGGGTAACCCCGATCTGAGCCAGCAGCGCCAGTCGGCGGGGGCTTGCCGAGGCGAGCAGCAGCTTCATTACTTGAAGCGAAACGTAATCCGCCCCTTCGTCAGGTCATACGGCGTCATTTCGACGTTAACCCGATCGCCCGCCAGCACGCGGATGCGATTTTTGCGCATCTTGCCGCTGGTATGGGCGAGGATGGAGTGTTCATTGTCCAGCTTCACCCGGAACATTGCGTTTGGCAGCAGCTCCATCACGGTGCCACTGAATTCGATCATGTCTTCTTTGGACATCAAGCCTCGACAAAAGTTATAAAGATGGGGCGGAACATGGTCGCCGGGGGCGGTAAGGTCAAGTTAGGCTTCATTCTCGGTCAACCGCACTGCAATACTGCGCGCATGGGCACCCAGGCCCTCGGCTTCAGCTAACGCAACGGCCGCGGGTCCAACCGCGCGCAAAGCGCAGGCATCGGCTTCAACCCATGTGGTCCGTTTGAGGAAGTCGAACACCGACAGACCCGAGGCAAACCGCGCCGTGCGCCCGGTTGGCAGCACGTGGTTAGGTCCCGCGACATAATCGCCCAATGCCTCGGGTGCGAACCGGCCCAGGAAAACCGCGCCGGCATGGCGGATCTGGGCGAACAAAAGATCGGGCATTGGCGTCATGATCTGCAGATGCTCGGGCGCAAGGCGGTTGGTCAGCGCAGCCGCCTCATCAAAGTCGCGCACCAGGATAACCGCGCCATGATCACGCCACGATGCCCCGGCAATCGCCGCGCGGGGCAGGGTGGTAAGCACGAGGTCAACCGCCAAAATCA
The DNA here is from genome assembly GCA_014377905.1 of Acetobacteraceae bacterium. Lineage (GTDB taxonomy): Bacteria > Pseudomonadota > Alphaproteobacteria > Acetobacterales > Acetobacteraceae > CAITOL01. The sequence goes on from JACMOQ010000526.1 coordinate 4,388, forward strand.
CCGCCCCGGCAA
>JACMOQ010000527.1 GCA_014377905.1 Acetobacteraceae bacterium
CCCGGTTTGATGGACACCCCGATGGCGGTCGATACGCGGGCCCGGGCGAGCAATCGGCCGCGCGCCGAAATTGCGGCCGAGCGCGCGGCAAAGGTGCCATTGCGCGGCGAACAAGGCAGCGGCTGGGATGTCGCCAACGCGGCGCTGTTCCTGGCGTCCGACGAAGCCCGCTTCATTACGGGAGTGGCGCTGCCGGTGGATGGCGGCGCGTTGGTGCGCTGAGCGTGATCACCACCGCGCTGTGGTCGGTCAGGCCCGACAGACGCGGTCTGTGGTCATAAACACAATGCGGCGCATGATCTTTGATCAGGGCGCGATTGGCGAAAGCGTGGTCGAGGCGAAAGCCGTTCTGGCGGTGTGACTGCCAGCTCCACTCACGCGCCTCTCCCTGGCTATGGCGCCACAGATCAACCAGGCGATGGTCGCGGGTGAAGGCGTCGAACTGGTCGGCACAATGATAGCGCACCCCGGCCGGTTCGCGATCGGCGTGTTGGTTGCCGGTGTTGAGGTCGCCGAGCAAAATGAATTTGCGGCGCTTGTGGCGTTGCGCTGCAATGATCGCGGCGTCGAAATAGGGCGCTTTTTGCTTCATGCTCGGGAAATAGCAGGCGAGCACGGATAGTTCGGCAAAGCGGGCGAGCGCGATCACCCCGGTGGCGCCGGTGCGTGGCGTTACTGAAGCGATTGCACACGTCTCTTGCGCCGCAATCAGCACACCATTTGCGGTGCCGCCATCGTTCAACGTGGCATGATGCAGACCGCACCGGTCCGCCCAGGCCCGGAACGCCTGCCCAACCGGGCCGTCACGCCATTCGGTCAGCACAACCAGATCGGGCGCGATCCCGTCAAGGTAGTCGCAAAGCGCTGCCGCCCGCCTGCCGCCGCCGGCCCGTATATTGAGGCAGAGCAGGCGCTTCATATCATGGCGGTGCGAGCCACCACTTCGCCAGATGCGACGGCAGATCATGGTCCGGGATTTTCACCAGATCATGGGTCTCGCTACCGACCACCTTGGCGGTGGCGGTTTTGCTGAGGGCTGCGCGCAAATCATGCAACGCATGCGCCGGGGCAACCAGGACCAGCTGGTCGAAGGCGTGGTCGTTGTCGTGCTTGTTGATCTGCTCGGCGACGTCAACGACGAAGCGATGCTTGGAGAGCAAATGCGGATCGCTGCGCGAGGGGACGGCATGGCGGCCAGCACGCTCACCGCCGAGATCGCTGGACTGCTTATGGGCATCGACAGAATCATATATCAAGTGGGTCGTGAAGTGATGCTGCTTGGCGGCGGGCACGACCACGCGTGCGTGTTCGCCATCGGCTATTACCACCCAGATTTTCGGTTGCTGGCCATGTGTCATCGTCGCGTGTCCTTTCGGCTGATAACCCAACTCTAGACCCAGGCGGCACACCTGGCATTGATCCGCGTCAACGCATCAACTGTTCCACACCGGCTCCTTCAGTCTGCCGACAAACACCACATGGGCCGCAATTTCGTCGGCGCTTGGCATAATCGGCCGCGGCGTCCGCGCGCCCACCGGCGCGTATTGGGCGACCGGCATCGCCCCCTGCTCGGCGCCGGCATCCGCGAGGGAAAGCCCGCGCTGGCGACCGCCGGTGAGCTCGATATAAACCTCGGCCAGCAGCTTGCAGTCCAGCAACGCATTGTGGCTGGTGCGGGCTGACAAATCGATATTGAATCGACGGCAGAGCGCATCGAGGCTGTTGGGCATGCCTGGAAAGCGGCCCTTGGCCACCATCAACGTATCGATCATCCGCGCGCGTGACAAAGACGGACGCTTCAGCCTGGCGAATTCGGCATTCAGAAAGCCGAAATCGAACGGGGCATTATGGGCAACCAGCTTATCGTCGCCAAAAAATTCCAACAGGTCGTCGGCGATGGCGGCAAAACGCGGTGCGTGGGTGAGCTTGTCGAGGGTGATGCCGTGGATGCGGGTGGCATCGGGCGGGATATCGCGGTCGGGGTGGATCAGGCGATGGAAGACATTGCCGGTCGGCAGATCGTTGAACAGCTCAAGCGCTGCAACCTCGATCACCCTGTCGCCCGACAGCGGATCGAGGCCGGTGGTTTCTGTATCGAATAGAACCGACCTCATGCCAGCACCTTCGCAATCAGGCGGCGGAGCGCGCGAACGGTTTCAAAGCGCGACAGTCCGGTGCGGATCACCACATCGGCGCGGGCCCGCTTTTCGGCGTCAGGCATCTGGCGGGCGATGATGGCCTCGATTTGGGCGCGGGTCATTTTGCCGCGTTTGGCGACGCGGTGGATTTGCACGGCGCGCGGGGCGGACACCACGACGACGAGATCGACGCGGTCGATATCCGGGGTTTCCAGCAGCAGCGGGATATCGAGCACCACCGCGCGGGCGCCGGCGCGGCGGGCGTGGCCGAGGAAGGTTGCTTCTTCTTCGCGCACCATCGGGTGGATGATGCCCTCCAACCTGCGCAGCGCATCGGGCTGGCCAAGGACCGCTGAGCGCAACGCGCCACGGTCCAGGGTTTTGTCGCGCACGGTGCCGGGGAACAACGCCTCGATATACGCCAGCGCCCGCCCGCGCGGCCCTTGCAGGCGATGCACGGCAAGGTCGGCGTCGAAGACCGGCATGCGGGCGCG
>JACMOQ010000528.1:0-5000 GCA_014377905.1 Acetobacteraceae bacterium
CAGCACCATGTTTTCCGGACGCCACAACCCATCGGGACGGCCTTGGAAGCCCGACACCTTTGCGGACAGACCCCACAGCAACGAATAATGGTAAATCACCACATCCGGCAGATCGGCCATGTAGATGTCGGTCGCCTGTTTGTAGAAGGGAAAACGTTCTGCATGGGTCTGGAATGATGAACCCTGCAAAATCGCCTCATCCAATTTCGGGTTGCAATACTTGCCCCAGTTGGTGAAGCCCTTGCAGGTGAGCCAGATCGGTGCGTTGCCATCCGGGTCGGGGCGACCGGACCAGAGCAGCATGCTGGCTTCGAAATTGCCGGCCTGGGTGTCGGCGACCAGGGCGGCTGAGTCCATGGCGACAATCTTCATATCAAAGCCGGCATCCTTGACCATCGACTGGATGATCTGGGCGACCTGGCCATCGAGCGGATCGGTACCAAGCTTCAAGGTGAACGCAACCGTGCTGACACCCGCGGCGGCCAGCAGCTTCTTGGCCGCCACAATATCGCGCTTCGGCACCGGATAGGCCGGGTCGTGATAAGCGGTGCCGGGTGCTTCCATCTGGTGCGACGGTACATATTGCCCATCGAACGCTACCTGGTTTAGCGCCACACGATCAATCGCCAGCGAAAACGCCTGCCGTACCCGCGGATCGCGGCCCAGCGGCGTATCGGCGGCGGCGCCATTGCCAACATTGAACTCGATCGGCACGAAACCGAGCGAAGGGCTTTTGGCTAGTCGCAGCTTGGGGCTCGATGCCACCGATCCGGCATCGGTCGGTGCCAGTTGATGGGCGATATCGAGCGCGCCCGCCGCAAGATTGACCTTGCGAACGTTGGAATCGGTAATGGTACGGAACACCACACCGGACAACTTGATTGCCGGGGCGTTCCAGTAGCCGGGGAAACGTTCGAGGGTGATGCGGTCCTGCGCCACCCGTCCCTTGAACGCGAACGGCCCGGCGCAAACCGGATTGGCGCCAATCTGTTCGCGAGTGCCTTCCAGCGCCTTGGGCGAATAGGGCGTGCCCGGGCGGTTGGCGAGTAAAGCAATGAGCGGGGCGTAAGGGCGGGACAGGATTATCCGCAAGGTGAGCGGATCGACGACCTCGGCGCTGTTGATCGCGGCCATTTCGGCCTTGCGGATCGAATAGGACAGGGTTTTGTAGCGCACGATGTTGGCGACCATCGCGGCCGCATCGAACTTGGTGCCGTCCTGGAACTGGACCCCGTCCCGCAAATGCACGGTGAGCGACATCCGGTCCGCCGCCCATTCCCAGCTTGTTGCCAGCTGTGGAACGAATTTCATCTCCGGCGACAGATCAATAAGGCTGTCGCACATCAACGTGGTCACAACCCGATTGGTGTAGCTGCCATCGGTTGCCGGATCGAGTGGCGCGGGATCAAAGTGGAGCGCAACATTCAGCGGTTTGTCGGCCGCGCGCGCCGGCGCCATGGCTAACGACGCAAGGAGCCCGGTAGCCACCATTTTGAGCAGCCGCATCATAATTCTCCTGTTGAATGGATCATGTTGAGTACCAGCTTGCCAAACTTTTGGGGGTGAAGGCAAATCGTGCCCGATTGCCAGCGCCTGATTGAACCAATAGAGTTTTTTGTAGGAAACGTCAGGAACAGGAAACCCAGATATGTCAGGCCCCAAGATTAATCCGAACGGCAAACTCAAGGGCCGCGTCGCCCTCGTTACCGGCGCGAGCCGCGGCATTGGCGAGGCTGTCGCGGTCCGGCTTGCCATGGAAGGGGCACGGGTTGTGTGTACTGCGCGCACCGCCGATGAAGGCGAAAGCCGGCTGCCCGGAACGCTCACCGAGACCATAAAGCGCATTCGCGATGCCGGTGGGCAGGCGATCTTTATCAAAGCCGATCTTGCCCGCGCCGAGGACCGGGAACGTCTGGTGGCCGATGCGTCGCTCGCCTATGGCCCGATTGACATCCTGATCAACAACGCCGCAGTAACGTTCTTTATTCCGATTGAAACCTTCCCGTCCAAGCGCTTTGATCTGATGATGGAAGTCCAGGTCTGGGCGGCGCTGCATCTGTCGCAACTGGTGCTGCCATCGATGCAGGCGAAGAAATCCGGCGCGATTGTCTCGATCTCGTCGGGCGCCGCGATCCATCCGAAGAAGCCCTATGAAGGCGTGCGGCCGGGCGGCACGGTTTACGGCATCTGCAAGGCAGCGATCGAACGTTTCTCGACCGGGCTTGCGTCGGAAGTCTATGCCGATAACATTTCGGTTAACGCGATTTCGCCGGGACTGGTGGCGACGCCGGGGGTTGCGGTGCATGGTCTGATCACAGACGCCAACAAACATCGCGTGTCGCCAATCGAGCACATCGCGGAGGCAGTCTATCAAATCGTATCCGGCGATCCAAAGGTGATGACCGGGCGGATTGATCAAGCCGGGCCGTTCTTGGAGGAGTTTGGGATTACCGCCTCGGAATTGGTTTAGGGTCAGCGAGTTCTTTTTGTTGAGCAAAAAGAACCAAAAAATATTTCCCGTTTCTGTTGCCGTTGGTGTGTAAACTCACCCGGTTGGCACGCCAACGGCAACAAAGTAGTAAAGTTTTTTTGCTTCTTTGTTTTCAAACAAAGAAGTTAATCACTCACATTCATCAAAATTTCAAAAGACCGCTTCCGCGCCGCATGATCCCATATCTGCGCGGTCACCATCAATTCATCCGCCCCGGTGCGCGCGACAAACGCCGCCACCCCTGCGCGCACCGTGTCCGACCCGCCCACTACAGCGCAGGATAGGGATTGATCCAGCATCTGCCGGGCGCGCGGGTGGATTTGCACATCGAACCCGTCAATCGGCGCCGGCAGCTTGCCAGGCCGGCCGGTGCGCAGATTGATGAAGGCCTGTTGTAGCGACGAGAACAGATAGCGCGCCTCGGCATCAGTATCGGCGGCGAATACGTTGATACCGAGCATGACACGCGGGGCCGCCAGTTGGGCTGACGGGCGAAAGCGTTCGCGGTAAATCGCCATTGCGTCGTGCATCTGGGCCGGCGCGAAATGCGATGCGAAGGCGTAGGGCAAGCCGAGGGCTGCGGCGAGTTGCGCGCCGTAGGTGCTCGACCCGAGAATCCAGATCGGGACTTCAAGGCCTTCTCCCGGCACTGCGCGCAACGCCTGGCCGGGCTGGGCGGGATGGAAATATTCCATCAATTCCTGCACGTCGCGGGGAAAGTCGTCTTCCTGGGTCAGGCTGCGGCGCATCGCCTGGGCAGCGTTCTGGTCACTGCCGGGCGCGCGGCCGAGACCGAGATCGACACGTCCGGGATGCAAGGCGGCGAGGGTGCCGAACTGTTCGGCGATCAGGTATGGCGCGTGGTTGGGCAGCATCACCCCCCCGGCGCCGATGCGGATGCGGGTGGTGCCATAAGCGACATGGGCAAGGGATACCGCGGTTGCCGCACTCGCAATGCCCGGCATGTTGTGGTGTTCGGCCATCCAGTAACGCGCATAGCCAAGCGCCTCGGCATGCTGGGCGAGGTCGCGGCTGTTGGCCAGCGCCTGGCCAACATTCTGGCCTTCGGGCACCGGGGCGAGGTCGAGGATGGAAAGCGGGATCATCAGCTATGCAGTCCTGGGGCTTCGTGACCCGTGCGGGCCACGTATTCAGTGTAGCCGCCATCATAGCGATGGATGCCGTCGGGCGTCAGTTCCAGCACCCGGTTAGACAGGGCTGCCAGAAAATGCCGATCATGCGAGACGAACAGCATAGTGCCCTCAAATTCCCGCAAGGCGGTAATCAGCATGTCCTTGGTGGCCATGTCGAGATGGTTGGTCGGCTCGTCTAACACCAGGAAGTTTGGCGGATCATACAGCATCATCGCCATCACCAGCCGAGCCTTCTCGCCGCCTGACAGCACCCGACATTTCTTGTCAACGTCATCGCCGGAAAACCCGAAGCAGCCGGCCAAAGCGCGCAATCCGCCTTGCGCGGCAAGCGGGAACGCATCTTCCAAGGTCTGGAATACGGTGCGATCGCCTTCGAGCAATTCCATCGCGTGCTGGGCGAAATAGCCCATTTTGACGCTGCCGCCTATCGCGACGGTCCCGGCATCGGGGTCGGTGGTGCCAGTGACCAGCTTCAGCAAGGTGGATTTACCGGCGCCATTGGTGCCCAGTACGCAGCAGCGTTCCTTGCGGCGGACCAGGAAATCCAGCCCCTGGTAGATCACCCGGTTGCCATAGGCTTTGTGGACGCCCTTCAAATTCACCACGTCCTCGCCCGATCGCGGCGCCGGCAGGAAGTCAAACGATACGCTCTGACGCCGCTTGGGTGGCTCGACCCGGTCGATCTTGTCGAGTTTCTTCACCCGGCTTTGCACTTGGGACGCGTGCGACGCGCGCGCCTTGAAGCGTTCGATGAACTTAATCTCCTTGGCCAGCATCGCCTGCTGGCGCTCGAACTGTGCCTGCTGCTGTTTTTCGTTCAACAGGCGCTGGGCTTCGTAGAATTCATAGTTGCCGGAAAAACTGGTCAGGCTGCCGGCATCGATTTCGATGATTTTGTTAACGATCCGGTTCATGAATTCGCGGTCATGGGACGTCATCAGCAACGCGCCATCATAGCCAGCGAGGAAGGTTTCCAGCCAGATCAGACTTTCAAGATCCAAATGGTTGCTCGGCTCGTCGAGCAGCATAACATCGGGCCGCATTAGCAGAATGCGGGCAAGTGCCACCCGCATTTTCCAGCCGCCGGACAAATTGCCGACATCGCCGTCCATCATTTCCTGGCTGAAGCTCAGGCCGGCCAGCACTTCGCGGGCGCGGCCATCAAGCGCGTAGCCACCGAGGGATTCGAAATGCGCCTGCACCTCGCCGAAGCGTTCGATGATCGTGTCGAGCTTGTCCATCTGGTCAGGGTCGGCCATCGCAGCTTCGAGCTGGGCCAATTCGGTGGCAACATCGGACACCGCGCCAGCGCCGTTCATCACTTCGGCGACCGCGCTGCGGCCTTGCATTTCGCC
>JACMOQ010000065.1 GCA_014377905.1 Acetobacteraceae bacterium
GGACCCCAGACCCCTTATTTGGGGATTTGGGCTTTGGCAAAGCCGGACCAGACGCTGTCATAATCCCGTTGCGCCTGTGCCATTGCGGCTTGCGTGACGCGGTGGGGCCAGCAGCTTTCGTTCATGGACGCCATGGTGCCGTCGATCTTGTGCGGCGCCAGCACGGCATCGGTGGCGCCCTGCCAGCTGGTAACGTCCGGCCCATGCGCGCTCATCATGTTGTGCAGCGACAAGCCACCAGGGGCAAAGCCGCCGGCCTTGGCATCATAGGCACCGGTGATCAGGCCCATCGCCTCGCTCATGAGATTGCGGTGGAACCACGGCGGGCGGAATGTGTCTGCGGCGACCATCCAGCGCGGCGGGAAGATGACGAAATCGGCGTTGGCGCGACCGGGTGTGTCGCTGGGGCTGGTCAACACGGTGAAAATCGACGGGTCGGGGTGGTCAAAACTGATGCTGCCGATGGTGTTGAAGCGCCGCAGATCATATTTCATCGGCACCAGATTGCCGTGCCAGGCAACGACATCGAGCGGCGAATGGTCGAGCGTCGTGGTCCACAGCGCGCCGCCATACCTCTGAATCAACTCGAACGGTTCGTCGCGGTCCTCGAACCAGGCGGTCGGCGCTTCGAAATCGCGCGGGCTGGCGAGGCCGTTCGACCCGATCGGGCCAAGCTCGGGCAGGCGAAACGGTGCGCCGTGGTTCTCGCAGAGATAGCCGCGGGCGGTGTTTTCGGGGATTTCGACGCGGAAACGCACCCCGCGCGGGATGATTGCGATGTGCAATGGTGCGAGTTCGATCAGGCCGAATTCGGTGAAAAGCCGCAGGGCGCCCTGTTCGGGGATGATCAACAGCTCGCCATCGGCTGAGAAAAACACCTGATTCCGGGCATTTTGCGTGCAGGCATAGGTGGAAAGCGTCACGCCCGACAGGGTTTCCGGGTCGCCATTGACCAGCATCGGGGTGATTGAATCGATGAATCCGGTGGGTTTTGCGGGGATTTCGCGGGGGTTCCAGCGCAAACGGTTGGGGTTGGCAGCGGTTTTGCCGTGGTTTGGCGTGGGCGGGGCAGCGGTGAACGGCGGGTGCGCAGCACTCGGGCGCAGCCGGTACAGCCACGACCGCCGGTTGTCGGCGCGCGGCGCGGTGAAGGCGGTACCGGAAAGCTGTTCGGCATAAAGCCCGAACGCCGGCCGCTGCGGTGAATTGCGGCCGATCGGCAGCGCGCCGGGGATCGCCTCGCTGCTGAAGTGGTTGCCAAAGCCGGTCAGCATCATTCTCCCCTCCCAGTTGTAAGGCCGGTCGTGGCCAATGCGTCTCCTCTCCCGCTTGCGGGAGGGGTCGGGGGTGGGGGAGTCGCGACCGACGCCAGCCGCGCCGCGATCACGCGCACCGCCATGTCGATATCATCGCGAACCTGCATGTTGGTAAAGCGCAGCACGGTGTAGCCTTGGCCCTCAAGAAACCGCGTTCGCCGCGCATCAGCATCATGGTCATGCTGGCTCCCATCGAGTTCGATAACCAGCTTTTCCCGGCGGCAAACCAGGTCCGCGATAAAAGGACCGATAGCAATCTGCCGGCTGAATTTGTGGCCCGCCAGCTTGCTGCCGCGCAGTTGCTGCCAGAGCGCCTGCTCGGCCGGTGTCGGCGCATTGCGCATCGTGCGGGCGCGCTCGCGTTGGGCGGTTGGCAGGGTGCGCGGCGCTACTTTGCTTGCGGTCATTGCTGGCGGTCCTTTGCGGTGGACTCCCCCACCCCCAGCCCCTCCC
>JACMOQ010000066.1 GCA_014377905.1 Acetobacteraceae bacterium
TGCCGCGGCCCAGGACGACACGGTGAAAGTTATCATCCTCGCCGGTGCCGATCCGCATTTTTCCGCCGGCCATGATCTGCGCCGTACCGGCAAGCAGGGTCTGGGCACGGATTTTCCAGTGGTCGGCCATTGGGGTGGCTTTGCCGAGCCAGGCGCGCACGGGCGAATGGCGCGCGAGCAGGAAATCTATCTGCAAATCACCCGGCGTTGGCGCAACCTCGCCAAGCCGACCATTGCCGCCGTGCAAGGGCGCTGCATCGCCGGCGGGCTGATGCTGGCCTGGGCCTGCGATCTGATCATCGCCAGCGATGACGCAACATTCTGCGATCCGGTGGTCACCATGGGGGTGTGCGGCGTCGAATGGTTCGTCCATCCATGGGAACTTGGCGCGCGGAAGGCTAAGGAATTCCTGTTCACCGCCGATGCCTGGTCCGCCGAGGAGGTCCACCGGCTCGGCATGGTCAATCACGTAATCGCCCGCGCGGACATGATGGATTTCACCGTGGCGATGGCCAGCAAAATCGCCAGCAAACCAGCCTTTGCCTTGAAAATGACCAAGGAAGCGGTCAACCGGTCGATGGACGCCATGGGCCAGCAAACCGCGATCGATCAGGCTTTTGCCTTGCATCAGCTTTGCCATGCCCATAATCAGCAGGAATTCGGCATGGCGGTCGATCCTGGCGGATTGCATCCGTCGGTTCGCAAGCCAGCCGCATAGAAATTCAAGAGGGAAACGTTCAAATGCTCGGCCTCATGCAGCACCAGGAATTGATGATCTCGGCGATCGTCAAGCACGCCGCCCGCCACCACCCGAACGGCGAAATCGTATCGAAAACCACTGAAGGCGCGATGCACCGCTATAATTATCGGGAATTCGAAGCGCGGTCGCGGCGGATGGTGCGGGTGCTGCAAGGGCTCGGCGTTGGCTGGCAGGACCGGGTGGCGACGCTGGCCTGGAACGGCTACCGCCATATGGAGCTGTATTACGCGGTATCCGGCATGGGCGCGATTATTCACACCATCAACCCGCGTTTGTCGGTCCCCGACATTGCCTACATCGTCAACCACGCCGAGGATGTGCTGGTATTTTCTGACACAACTTTCGCACCGTTGATCGGCGCCGCCGCGCCGCATTTCGGCAAGCATGTCCGCGGCGTGGTGATCATGTGCGATCGCGCCAACATGCCGGCCGTGAAGCTGCCGGATGGAATGCCGCTTTATTGTTACGAAGACCTGATGGATGCGACCGATGACACCTACATTTGGCCAGAATTCGATGAGCGGACGGCTGCCACCTTGTGCTACACATCCGGCACCACCGGGCGCCCCAAGGGTGTGCTGTACTCGCATCGTTCCACATTGTTGCACGCGTTTTCCGGTGGCATGGCCGATGTGATGGGCTTGCGCGCCAGCGATAGGGTGCTGCCAGTGGTGCCGATGTTCCATGTCAACGCCTGGGGAATTCCGTATGGCGCGCTGATGGCAGGTGCGACCCTGGTCATGCCGGGCCGCTTCCTTGATGGCGCCAACATGACCGCGTTGATGAACGACGAAAAAGTGACGATGTCGGCTGGCGTGCCCACCGTCTGGCTCGGGCTGCTTCAGCATTTGCAGAAAAGCGGCGACCGCCTGGGCAGCATGCAGCGGTTGATGGTTGGCGGGTCGGCCTGCCCGCGTATGCTGTATGAGGGGTTTGACGCCTATGGCGTGCGGATTTACCAGGGCTGGGGGATGACCGAAATGTCCCCGGTTGGTACCTATAACGCACCCAAGCCGATCCATGACGGGCTGAGCCTGGACGAGGAATACAAGGTCCGCATCAAGCAGGGCCGCGCCCTGTTCGGTGTCGATATGAAAATTGTTGATGACAACGGCGCTGAACTGCCGTGGGATGGGCTGAAATCGGGACATCTTTCGGTGAAGGGCCCGTGGGTTACCAATGCTTATTACGGGGACGAACCGGGCAGCGCGCTTGATGCCGATGGCTGGTTCGCCACGGGTGACGTTGCCGCGATCGACCCGGAAGGCTACCTCGAAATCACCGACCGATCGAAGGATGTGATCAAATCCGGCGGCGAATGGATCAGTTCGATCCAGCTCGAAAACATCGCCGTCGGGCACCCCGATGTTGCCGAGGCTGCGATTATTGCCGCCACGCACGAAAAATGGGCCGAGCGGCCATTGCTGCTGGTGGTGCCCAAGCAGGGGCATACCATCGACAAAGCCAGTGTGCTGGCGATCTTCGACGGCCAGGTGGCGACCTGGTGGAAGCCGGATGATGTGGTGGTGATTGACGAGTTGCCGCATTCGGCGACCGGGAAGATCCAGAAGCTGGCTTTACGGGATAAGTATAAGAATTATCTTTTAGACAAGTAATACAAGGTTGCCGTTGACTCGGGACCTTACCCTATCCCAAGCCAACGGCAACAGAGTCCGGAAGTTTTTTTGCTTCTTTGTTTTCAAACAAAGAAGGCCTCACGTTACGCCGCTTCCACCTGCTTGGAAAACGGACACCCTGCCCGGCGGTCCTTCCTTGCCGCCACCGCATAGGCCCCGAACGGCCGATCTGGGCGGCTTGACGGTTCGGCGATTGAGGTATCGTAATCCGCCCAATCCGCCGCGCTGAAGCCTTCCAGGGTTGGGCCGACCTCCATGTCTTCAACGACCGCGTCGGTATAGATCTGGCGCGGAATGGGCTGGATTTGGATCAGCGGGAAATCCGCGCGCAACCGGATCGGTACGTTGGTGCGGGTCAGGCGCAGATTGGTGAAAAGCGGGCCGAACCAGCGATCGGTTTCGACAATGCCTTCATAGGCAACGTAGCCGCCTGGCATTGGCAGGTTGGCGGGCGGGCGCACCAGCAGGCTCCAACCCGGGGCGGAGCGCGCAAACATTCCAGTCCAAACCTGCACCACGCCGGGTTCAGGCACCGCGGTCAGCATCGGTGGCGCACAGCCCTTCAGTTCATCTGGGGCTGCTGCATCGAAGCGCGCCGAGAGATTGGGAAATTGCGCAGCCGAAAGCGGCAGCCAGCCATCGATGCCGGCATAGTTCCAGAAAATATCCTCGCCATCCCACACCAACGACAAATCCATCGGGGCGAATCCATACCAGCCGAAGCCGGCGGCCTGGGTAATCGCGTCGCAGAAGCGAAAGGCGCGGGTTGGCATGGTGCCAAGGGCGGATTTGTCGGCGCGTTGGGGTGGGCGGGCGGATTCAATCACGCGATAAAAACGAACGCCTGGGGACGGGGCTGCGAACATGGGTTTTGATCCTGCAATAAGGGCGCGAGCAGTGACCGCGCAGGCGCGCAACCACGGCGATATAGGAAAGAATGCGGCTGACCCGGACCCCCAGATCAGCCGCCCAGTCTTGTCGTCACACGATCATCCTTATCCAACCCTCCAACGCTGTTGGACTAGGATGATGCGCGGGCTTTAGCCGGCCGACGGCAGGCGAAACACCGAACCCAGGCGGATGCGGCCGAGGTCAACAACAGACGGAGGCACGGATGCGATGATGCTAAACATTGATAACTCCTTGATTGAGGCTTTGACGTCCAACACCCAATCACCCAGGCAACAGCCGCGCGAAATCGCACGCGCAAATTGCGTCGCGATGTCGGTATTTCTGGAATGAAAGGGGGGTGGGCCGCGGACGTAACTTGCCCGTCGACGTCCAGACCATGCTCGCTATGAAGTATCAAGTCAAGCTTTTATTCCTAGCTACAGGAACAAATTCTGTTAAAATCGGGTTAAAATTGCGTTTTAGGCAAAGCGGTACGCGTCGCGTAAATTTTAGGGCAGTTGCATTTGGTGAGACGTACTTGTGAATTCCGAACTTTTCGACCGCCAATCTGCAATCGAACCAGGATTATCGCGTTCAAAACCAGGATCTTCCGGGTCTTATACCGATATAGCAACAGAAGCGGTGCCGCATGGGCAGGATATTGTTCTGTCGATCGGCCTGCTCGGCCGTATCAGCGCCAACGACCGCCACGGCAAGGATGTTTTGCCCCGTGGCCGCAAAGCGAAGGCATTGCTCGCCATTCTCGCGCTCGCAGCACCCGCGCCGATTCTGCGTGAACAGGCCTGCCAGCTTCTCTGGAGCCGGCGCGACCGCGAACAGGCGCGGGCATCGCTTCGCCAGTCCATCCATGAACTCCAGGAAAGCCTTGCGGGACTCGGTCGGGAGGTTCTGATTATCGAGCGCGGATTGTTGCGGCTTCAGCGTGACGCAATCTGGCTCGATCTGGATGGCTTTACCACCGACGACCCGGCCGATCGCGCCGCCCGCCCGTTGCCGCGTGCCGCCCTCCTGGAAGATCTCACCGGGCTGGACCAGGGGTTTGACCGCTGGCTCGACGAACAGCGCCGCAAGGTTACCCGCCAGATCGTCCAGCGCGCCGAGACCGTGCTTGCGTGCCCCGATCAGGATCATGGGTCCCCGCGCGCGCGCCAGGGGGCGGCGGAATATCTGCTCGACCTTGATCCGGCGCATGAAAGCGCGGGCCAGGCACTGATCCAGCTTCATATCCTGCGTGGCGAGCGGGCCGGGGCCCTGCAGGTGTTCAATGCTTTGAGTGCGGCGTTGCTCGTGGCCGGCCTCGGGCCATCAGCCGAAACCCGCGAACTTGTGGCCGATCTGCGGGGCGCCCACCCGTCGCCGCCTGCCATCATGCGCCCGGCCGCGATCGCCAAACGCATCTTCCGCCTGGGCGTTCTACCGTTCCGCACCCTTGATGGCGGCGCCGAGGACGGCCTCGCCGCAGGCCTCGCCGATGAGCTGACCACGGCATTATCCAGGTTTCGCTGGTTTTTCCTGGTCGCCTCGCCGTCGCTTGCCGCCCTCGCATCCGAGCCACGCGATGGCAGTGCGCGCTGGCAATCGCTCGATCTTGATTTTCTGGTCGAGGGCATTGTCCGCCATACCGGCGATCGGCTGCGGGTCAGCGCCCGTCTGCTCGATCTGCGCGCCGGGGGCGAGGTGGTCTGGGCGGATCGCTTTGATCGGGTCGGCACCGACATCATGTCGTTGCAGGACGATATCGCAGCCGTCATGGTGGCCCAAATTGACCCGCATTTATTGCTGCATGCCGGTCGCGGCAGTGCCGCCCGGACAGTTGGATCGTTATCGGCCTATGAACAGGTGCTGAGCACGATCCCCGCGCTTTACCGATTGGAAAAAGCCAGTTTTGTCGCCGCAGGGGCGACGCTGGCGCAGGCCATGGCGGCTGATCCGGCCTATGCTGGGGCCTATGCCTGGTTGGCCTATTGGCATGTCTTCATGGTCGGTCAGGGCTGGGCGGGCGACCATGGCGCGACGCTGGACCAGGCCGGACAGCTTGCGCAACGGGCCGTGGCACTTGATCCATCGGATGCCCGCGCCCACGCCATCGCCGGCCATGTCCGCGACATGCAGCATCTGCCGACCGAACGGTCGTTGGATTTTCATCAACGCGCCCTGGCGCTCAATCCCAACCTGCCGATCGCCTGGGGTTTTGCCGGGCTCGCCCGGTCGCTCTCGGGCGATCAGCAGGAGGCAATCCGGATGATCCGGCACGCCATGACCCTGTCGCCGTTCGACCCACAGGGGTTTTATTTCGAAGCCCACTTGATGATGCCCTATTTGCTGCTGCGAGATTTTGCCGCCGCAGCTGAACTTGGCCGCCGGTCTATCGCGCTCAACCCGGCTTTGTCGTCAACCTATAAGGGCCTGCTTTCTGCGCTCGGGCATCTTGGGTACATCGACGAGGCAGCAGCGGTGCGCCAACATCTCGACAGGCTGGAGCCAGGGTTTTCCCTTATTGTGGCAGCGCAACGTTCACCGTTGCGGCGCGCGGCCGACATCGCGATTTATCTTGATGGATTGCGTGCCGGCGGGTTGCAGGCTTAGCGGGCGCCCAGCCTACAAGGTGCGACCGGGCATGCGGTGGCGGAAGGCCAAAGCCTCAGCGATGTCGCCGCGGCCGATCCGTTCGGCGCCAGCGAGATCGGCGATGCTGCGCGCCACGCGCAATGTTCTGGTGAAGCCGCGCGCCGACAAACGCAGTTTGTCGGCGGCGCGCTCAGCCAGTTCCCGCGCTTCGGCGGTCAACACCAGATCATCGATTTCGGCTTCGGCATTGGTGGTGCTCCCCCCCTTGCCGCGTGCCCGCTGCAAGCTGCGCGCGGCAGCGACCCGGGCCGCGACAATGGCACTCGCCTCGCCCGGTGGCGCACGGGACAGTTCCGACGGTGGCACTGGCTGCACCGCGACAGTTAGGTCGATCCGGTCGAGCAGGGGGCCGCTGATCTTGCCCTGATAATCCTCGCCACACCGCGGTGCCCGGCCGCATTCACGGGCGCCGTCGCCGAGATAGCCGCAGCGGCATGGGTCCATCGCCGCGACCAGCTGAAATCGCGCCGGATAGGTAATGTGGGCGGCGGCGCGGGCGACAGTCGTGCGGCCAGCTTCCATGGGCTGGCGCAGTGCTTCGAGCGCCTGGCGGGGAAATTCGGGCAGTTCATCGAGGAACAACACGCCCCGATGGGCGAGTGAGACCTCCCCCGGCTTGGCGCGTTGGCCGCCACCGGACAGCGCCGCCTGGCTGGCACCGTGATGCGGTTCACGAAACGGCGGGCGCATCACCAGCCGACCGCCGTCCAATAGGCCGGCGACGGAATGGATCATGCTGACCTCAAGCGCCTCGATAGGCAGCAGATCGGGCAGCAATCCCGGCAGGCGGGCGGCAAGCATGGATTTGCCCGAACCCGGCGGGCCGACCAGTAGCAGGTTATGCCCACCGGCGGCGGCGATTTCCAGGGCGCGGCGCGCGGTTTCCATGCCGCGCACTTGCGCGAGATCGGCCGTCACCGGCGCTTGGGCAATGCCGGCGGTCTCCGGCGGGGTTAGCACCTGCTGGCCACGAAAGTGATTGACCAGCGACAGCAAGTCCGGTGCGGCAAGCACTGCGATCTGTCCGGCCCAGGCGGCCTCCCCACCCTGACTGCCAGGGCAGATCAACCCGAGCCCGCGAGTCGAAGCGGCAATCGCTGCCGGCAGCACCCCGACAACCGGGTTGAGGGTGCCGTCGAGCGATAATTCCCCGAGGGCCGCGAACTCGGCGATGTCCTCACGCGGTATCACCTCCATCGCCGCCAGCACCGCAAGCGCAATCGGCAGGTCGAAATGGCTGCCTTCCTTCAGCAGATCGGCGGGCGCGAGGTTGATCAGGACCCGCCGTGGCGGCAACGACAATCCCATCGCGGTTAATGCGGCACGGACCCTCTCGCGGGCTTCCCCCACCGCTTTGTCGGGCAGTCCGACAACCAGGAAGGCCGGCAGGCCCGAGGAAATCTGGACCTGGACCTCCACCGCCATGGCGTCGATGCCGGAGAACGCGAAAGACTGCACGCGGGCGATTGTCATTGCGGACAGTATGACGGGTGGGTGACCGGGTGGAGCGCAAATCACTGTGAAAGCAGCGGCAATTCGCGCCGCTTGACCGCCGGGCGTTCCCCTGGCACCGCTACTCCCCATGGACCCGGCAGAATTGTCTCCCGACGACATCCTCCCGCTGCTTGATGCAGGCGGGCTGCGGCTGCGCTATCAGCCGATTGTGCGTCTCACGGATCGTGGCGTGGTTGGGTTCGAGGCGTTGGCGCGGTTGGAACACCCAACCCGTGGCACCCTGCCGCCACGCGATTTCGTGCCACAACTGGAATCCCACGGCCATGGCTGGACCTTGTTCACCCATGTGCTGACCGCCGCATTGGACGAATGGCACAGCGTGTTCGCCGCCGAGGATCGGCTGACCCTGTCGCTGAACACCCCGCTCGACGTGTTGCGCGATCCGCTTTTGCCGGACCTGCTGCGATCTGGTTGCGCGCGGATCGCCATCCCTGCGAACCTGCTGGTGCTTGAGCTTACCGAAACCCAGGCCGTGCCAGATGCCGATTTGCTGACCCGTCCGCTGACCGCGCTGCGCCGGCTGGGGGTTGCGCTCGCGGTTGACGATATCCTGCCGGTGACCCGTGAGCCTGGCGGGTTGCTCGGGTTGCCGTTCGCCACGCTGAAGCTCGACAAGCGGGTGGTGCGGGAAGCCGCTGATAGCGCGTCCGCCCGCGCCTTCATCACTAGCAGCCTGAATATCGGCCACGCGGTGGGCATGCAGGTCGTCGCCGAGGGGGTCGAGGACGCTGCCATCTGGGACCGGATGGCAGGCCTTGGGTGCGATCAGGCGCAGGGGTTTTTCATTGCCCGACCGCTGCCGGCGGCAGCGATCGGGCTATGGCGTGACGTCTGGTCGGCGGGTTAAAAGCGCGCGCGCAAGCCCGCCAGAACCCGCGCGCCGGGGGTCTGGAAGCCATTGGTCGGTTCGAAGCGCGATCCGCCAATGTTGCGGCCTTCGACAAACCCGGTGAGCGTCGGCGTGATCGCGTAGTTAATATTAAGGTTGAAGATCACCCCCGGCTTGGCGCGACCGACGCCACCCTGGAAGCCACCATCGTCGATGATAAAATCCTGGAACGATCCGGTGTAAACCAGCTCTGGCACGATGGTCAGGCCGGGCAATGGCGTGAGCCGCAGATTGGCACTGACCTGATCGACCGGACGACGCAGCAGGCGGGTGTTGTCGGCCCGGTTGCGCGCATCCGTCCAGGTATAGGCGAGGCTGCCTTCGGCCCACGAGAACGGCCGGGCGGTCAACGCGATTTCAGCGCCACGGATTTTCGCGCGGTTGACGTTCTGGCTGGTCGCGGCGGTGAAGCTCGCATTGAACACGGTCGCGATCATGTCGCGGAGGGTGTTCTCGAAATAGGTTACATCGAGCGTTGCGAAATCGCGGCGTCCGAAGGCTGGTAGATCGATTGCCCAGCCAGCCTCCCAACCGATGCTGCGTTCGGGCCGGAGATTGCGGTTGCCGACATAGCCCGATGTATCGATACCAAACAGATCGAACAGCGATGGGGCGCGGAACCCGGTGCCGACCGAGGCTTTTAGCCGCGACCACGCCTCCGGCACTGCCAGCACGCCACCAGTGCGCCAAGTGAACGCCCCGCCACCGTAGCTGCCCTGTTCCTGGCGGGCATCGGCGGTCAAGGTCAGGCGCTGCCCGAGTGTGGTTTGCACACCGATATGCCCGGCATTTTGGCGCGATGCCGCGCGGACCGAGTTCTGATAGGCAAAGCCACCGAAATCGGCGGTCAGATCGGCGCGGCTGGTGGTCGCATTGTGCTGATAGCCAAACAGAATCGCGGTATCGCGCGCCATGCCCCAATCTGGCACGTGGAGCGTGTTCTCCCATTGCACCGTGGTTTGCCGGCCACTAAAGCGCGAATTGGATGATGTAAAATTGGGGTCGGCGGCTTCGAGCGGTTGGTAGTAATGGCGGTTGCTGACCAGTTGTCCGACGATCAGCGACGTCTCCCAGCGATCATCGAACAGCCGGCTGGTGACCCCTGCCCGGCCGTGAAACACGTCGTCACTGCCGGTGTAGAGACGGGCATCATATCCAGGAAACCCGAGGCTATCGATGTTGAACTGGGCAGAGCGGGCGCGAACCGCCAGGAATGCCCTTGTGCCATCGATTGGGGTAATGCCGAATTCCAAATTGCCGGTATTGGCGAGATATGGGTTGCGGGCGCCGGTATAGACTGCCTGCCGTTGCGGGGTGGTATCAAAGCCGCGCTCGGCCTGGGTGGCGACCCCGAGCCGGTAATCGAACATGCCCTGCGATCCCGACGCCCCCACCGAACCGCGTAACGCGCGTGGCCAGCCAAAGCCGAGTTCGGCGGTTTGCACTGGCTTGCCGGCACCACGTTTGGTGATCAGGTTGACCACCCCGCCGATGGCACCCGAGCCATAGAGTGCTGACATCGGGCCGCGCACAACTTCGATCCGATCGACATCGGCGAGGGTATCGACGCCAAAATTGAAGGCGCCGCCGGGATCGGAGGGATCGGTGATCGGGATCCCGTCACGCAACACCAGCACATGGTTGGAATTGGTGCCGCGCAGGAACAGGCTGGCATTGCCGCCCGGTCCGCCCGATTGCACTAAGCGCGCGCCGGGAACCGCCGACATCGCCTCGGCGAGCGTCGCATAGCCGCGCTGTTCGATCATGGTGCGGGTGATGATCGTTACGCCAGCGGGGATGCGTTCGATCAGGGTGGGGACCCGGGTTGCGGTGATCACCATATCTGGCAACCTGATATCCGCATCCTGGGCGTAAACGGGGGCGGAAAGGCACGACGACGACAGCAAGGCTGCCAGTAGCAGACGGCGCATACGACACTCCAACGGCGCGGGCCGATCATGTGATCGAACCCAACCCAGATACGAATGCCGCCTACGGGTCTTTCTCCCGCTGCTCCGGTGCACCTCGCCCGACGCGCGCGCGCAGTCTCGATGGCGGCCGGTCTCCTGGCTCACGGCGTTGGGACATCATCCCGGCCGGACCCGCCTTCTCATGCAGCGCATAATGGCATTTGGGTCAGGCACGCCGCGTACAGTTGCGAGGGCAGCGGCGGTTTCCCGCACTTCCCGTTTCAGCCCTTGCGGGCCACCGTCATCTACACCTAGCCTGCACGACACGCCGCGCGGCGGCAACCCCCCAACCGACGATCAAACCTGGAATGACCGATGCCGTTGCACACCGCGCTGCAAAACAACTTGCCGCCCTATGCCCGCCAGCTTGGGTTCACGATTACCGAGGCGAGTGCTGATAGGATCGTTGCCGAAATGGTGGTCGGTGATACGCACGGCAACGGGCTTGGCACCATGCATGGCGGCGCGTTGATGACTTTGGCCGACACCATGGGGGCAATTGCGACGATGGTGAATATTGGGCGCCAGGCGCAGACGACGACGTTGGAAAGCAAAACCAATTTTGTTTCGGCGGCCAAAATTGGCACCACGATTACCGCCGAGGTGACCCCGATCCATCGCGGCAAGACCACCCAGGTTTGGCAGACCCGGATCACCAGGGCGGATGGGCGGTTGGTGGCGTTGGTGACCCAAACTCAACTGGTGCTGGGGTAAGTTCCGCCCCGGCTCGCGTCCAGCGCGGCCTGCAGCATATAGCTCGCGGCCATGGCATCCACCAGCCGCGCCCGCCGCGCCCGGCTGAGGTCCATTTCCCCGATCAGCACCCGGTTGGCCGCGGCCGATGACAGGCGTTCGTCCCACATCGCGGCAGGCAGGCCAAGGGCTGCGGCAATTGCGTGGGTCCAATCCCGGGCAGCTTGGGCGGCGGGGCCGGCGCTGCCATCCATGGAAAGTGGCAAGCCGATCACCAGGCCACCAATATCCTGATCGGCGACGATGCGGGCCAGCGCCTTGGCGGTCAGGCCGAGTTTCTGGCGGGGGATTTGGGCAAACGGGGTGGCGAGCATCAGGCTGACATCGGACAAAGCAAGCCCGATGGTTTTGCTGCCGGGATCAAGCCCAAGCAGGCGGGTGTCACGCGGCAGAACGGCACGCAGCGCGGTCATCTCCAGAATTGCCATCAGGGGCGGTTCCGCCGGCAGGTTTGCGTGCCGAACACCCTTACTTCGGTGGCATTTTTGGTCACTGAACGAAGCCCTTCCTCAGTCATCTTTCGGTCAGTCATCTTTCGGCTTGCTTCGGCCTGATTTAATATCGCCACGATGCGATTTGGCATCCATTCGCCGCAATCTGGACCCAAGAGTTGGCCGCGTCTTGCGCCGCCGGATCGGCACTACGCAGGCGGCCTCGATCAATGCCACCAGCCGGTCCTGCGCGTCCTGGCGGTTGCGATCCTGGCTGCGGAAACGTTGCGCAGTGATGACGATGATGCCGTCCAGCGTCATATGTTTTTCGAGGCGCGTCCGCACGTCATCGGGCAGCGATGGCGATCGCCTTGCATCGAAGCGCAACTGCACCGCGGTTGAAACTTTGTTGACGTTCTGCCCGCCGGGGCCGCTGCTGCGGATAAAATTTTCGGACAATTCGGCGGGATCGATGCTGACCCGGTTGTTGATGCGGATCAGCATCGCGGCAACTCAACCCTCCTCAGCAGCGGGCGCGCCGATGGTGACACCGCCATCGATGACCAGGGTTTGCCCGGTGGTGTAGCTGCCGGCGGCGGACGCCAGAAATACCGCAGCACCAGCGATTTCATCGGGTTCACCGATACGTTGCAGCGGCGTGGTGCGGTGGCGGGTTTTGGCGGTTTCTGGATTTTCCCAAAGCGCGCGGGCGAAATCGGTTTTGATCAGGCCGGGGGCGATGGCGTTGACCCGGATTTTTTTCGGCCCCCATTCGCAGGCGAGGTTGCGCGCCAGCTGCATGTCGGCGGCTTTGGAAATTCCATAGGCCCCGATACGGGTATCGCCGCGTAGGCCGGCGATGGAGGAGATGATGATGATCGCGCCACCATTGCCGGCCGACGCCATGCCCGGCAGCACCATGTTGGCGAGCCAATGATTGGAGCGGATATTGGAGCTCATCACCCGGTCCCAGGCATCGTCTGGGATGTCGGATGACGGTCCGTAGAATGGATTGACAGCCGCATTGCACACCAGGATGTCGATGCGGCCATATGTTGCGATGGCAAAATCAACCAGGGCCTGAAGTTCGTCCTTGCGGCCAATATTGCAGGTTTTGGTCACCGCGGTGCCGCCGGCATCGGTGATCGCCTTGGTTACCACATCGCAGCCATCCTGCTTGCGGCTGGAGACCACGATTTTGGCGCCGTGTTCGGCCATGCGCTGGGCGATGGCGCGGCCGATGCCTTTGCTCGATCCGGTGATGACGGCGACTTTGCCGGTAAGGTCGAAGAGTGATGCCACGGTGCGGGTCCTCCCTGATAGATTAGCGTCAGGTTCGCTCAGTCCGCACGCGGACGCAATTGCCCGATGCGCAAGGCTAATGCGTTCAGCACCACACTGACCGACGATAATGCCATCGCCCCACCGGCGATCATTGGGTCGAGCAGGCCCACGGCAGCGAGCGGGATGCCGATGACGTTGTAGGCAAAGGCCCAGAACAGCCCGCGCCGCATGGTGCGCCAGGTGCGGGCGGATAGCACGATGCCGTCGGCCACCAGCATCGGGTCGCCGCGCATCAGCGTGATGCCGGCCGCCGCCATCGCAACATCGGTGCCCCCGCCCATGGCGAAGCCGACATCGGCTGCGGCGAGGGCCGCGGCATCGTTCACCCCGTCGCCGACCATGGCAATCACCGCGCCATCATCGCGCATCGACCTGATGGCGGCGAGCTTGTCTTCGGGCAGCAATCCGGCACGCACATCGCCGATGCCAAGTGCAGCCCCTACCCGCCCGGCAGCTGCCTGATTGTCGCCCGACAGCAGCACCACGCCGAGGCCGAGCGCTTGGAGGCGCGCGACGGCGGCGGCGGCGCTCGGTTTCAAAGCATCGGCAAAGGCGAGCAATCCGAGCAGCCTGCCATCGGCGACGAGCCAGGAAATAGTTTGCCCGTCCGCCGCGTGGCGAGCTTCGGCGTTGGTCAATGGCGCGAGATCGATGCCAAGCTCCTCCATCATCCGGCGGCTGCCCAGGCTCACGGTGCGTCCTTCAAGATCGGCGCTGATGCCGCGTCCGGGTGAGGCGCGATGGTTGATGGCGCGGGGAAAATCCTTGGTTTCGCGCAAAACCGCACGGGCGAGCGGGTGTTCGCTGCCGGCTTGCACGGCGGCGGCGAGGCGGAGAATTTCCTCGCGTGAGGTGTCGGCCACCGGTTCAATTGCCGCAAGCTTGGGGAAACCCTCGGTCAGCGTGCCGGTTTTGTCGAAGGCGATGATTGTCGCGGCCTGGGCGCGTTCGAGGGCGCCGGCATCCTTGACCAGAATGCCGGCGCGCGCGGCGATGCCAGTGGAAACCATGATCGCGGTGGGCGTTGCCAGCCCCATCGCGCACGGACAGGCAATGACCAGCACGGCGACGGCATTGATGATTGCGGTATCGATTGGCGCGCCAGCGATCGCCCAGGCGGTGGCGGTCAGCAGCGCGATCACCACCACGACCGGCACGAACACCGCGCTGACCCGGTCGGCGAGGCGTTGGATGTCGGGCTTGTTGAGCTGGGCGTCTTCCACCAGCCGCACCATCCGCGCCAGCGTGGTTTCGCGGCCGACCGCTGTCAGCCGCATCTGCAACTGTGCCTCTCCATTGATTGCGCCGCCGATGGCACGCGCGCCCGGCTGCTTGGCAACCGGCAACGCCTCCCCGGTCAGCAGGCTTTCATCGACGCCACCGGCGCCCGCGATAATCACTCCGTCAGCCCGGATGCGCGCGCCGGGGGGAATTACCGCAATGTCGTCAATGGCGAGTGCGGCAATCGGAATTTCGGCCTCGACGCCGGCGCGCAACACGATGGCGGTGGTTGGGCGCAGCGCCGCGAGGGCGGCAATGGCGCTGGCGGCACTCTGGCGGGCGCGGGCTTCAAGATAGCGGCCGAACAAAACCAGAGTGATGACGGTCGCGCCAGACTCGAAATAAAGCGCCGCGTGGACGCCGTGCAGCGCGAGATTATAGCAGGACAGCAGAAACGCGGCGGACGTGCCCAGCACGACCAGCAAATCCATCCCGCCATAAAAGCCGCGCAACCCCAGCCAACTGGCGCGATAGAATGGCCAGGCGACCCAGGTTTGCACTGGCAGTGCCAGCAGCAATTGCAGCCAGCCCGGCAGCATCGCGGCATGGCCGAACGGCATGGTAGCCAGCATCGGCGCAGTCAGCATGACGGCCACGATCAGACGCGCGGGAAAGGAAGCGGCCTCGGTCCTGGTTTCGGTGACCGGATGGGCGGAATAGCCTGCCTTTGCGACGGCTGCTTCCAGCGCGCCGGGATCAAGCGCACCGGCGCCGCGCACTCGGGCGCGATTGGTTGCCAGATTGACCTCGGCGCTCGCAACGCCCGGCACGCGGGTCAAAACCCGTTCAACCCGGGTTACGCAGGCCGCGCAGGTCATGCCATCGATCGAGAGGTCAACTACGTCTGCCATCGCCGATAAATGGGACAATCAGCAGGTCCGAACAACCGGGCTACCCGCGCGCCTGCCAAGGCGGTAGTGTGGAGGCAGTTTTGGATGAGGTCATGTGATGGTGAGATTTTCCGTTCCTGAAATGCATTGTGCCGGCTGCATCGCCTCGGTCACCCGCGCGATCCAGGGGGGCGACAAGGCGGCCATCGTGACCGCAAGCCTTGAAACCCATCTGGTCGAGGTCACCTCGCACCTGCCGGTGGCGCAACTCGCCGGACTGATCGAAGATGCCGGCTTTACCGTAAAGCCGGTCGCATGACGCCGTTTGAAGCCTTTGCCATCGCGGTTTTGCAAGGCACGACCGAACTTTTTCCGGTTTCGAGCCTCGGCCATGCGGTCGTGGTCCCGGCGGTGCTGCATTGGTCGCTCGATCAGAAATCGGCGGCGTTCCTGCCCTTTATCGTGCTGCTGCATACCGGGACGGCTACTGCGCTGCTGGCGTTTTTCTGGCGTGACTGGTGGGCGCTTGTCTGCGGGGTGCTGGGTATCGGCGACGATGACGCGGTGAACGCGGCGCGCCGACGGTTCGTGCTGATCGTGATCGCCACCATCCCGGCGGTGATATTGGGCTTCACCCTGCAGAATTTTGTCCGCAGCCTGTTTGCAACCCCGATGCTCGCGGCGGGGATGCTGGTGCTGAATGGGTTCATGCTGCTGTTTGGCGAAAGGCTGCGGCGGCGTGGCGGGGACCGGGTGCTATCCGACCTCAATGGCTGGGACGCGCTGGCGATCGGCTGCTGGCAATGCCTGGCGTTAATCCCAGGTCTGTCGCGTGCGGGCGCGACAATGGTCGGCGGGCTGCTGCGTGGGGTGAACCATAGCGATAGCGCGCATTTTTCGTTCTTGATCGCGACCCCGATCATTATCGGCGCAACCGTGCTGGAGGCCCGGCATCTGCTGGGCACGGCGGTGCCGCCCGGCACGTTCGGGCTTGCCGCTGCCGCGGCCGTGGTCGCCGGGATTGTCGCCTACGCAACAACCTGGTTCCTGATGCGCTATTTCCGCAATCATGATGACTGGGCGCTGAACCCGTTCGCCTATTACTGCATCGTTGTGGGCGCCGGGGCATTGGCCTGGTTGAAATTCGCCTGATGGCCGGCCCCCTCGAGGGTATCCGCGTCGTCGATCTAACCAGCATCGTGCTGGGGCCGTACGGCACCCAGATGCTAGGCGATGCGGGTGCCGACATTATTAAGGTCGAACCACCGGGCGGGGAGATGACCCGCGCGATTGGGCCGCACCGGTCGCCGGACCAGAGCGCCTATTACGCCAACCTCAACCGCAACAAACGCAGCCTGGTGCTGGATCTGAAGTTGGCCCCCGCACGCGCGGCGCTGCTGCGGGTAATCGATGGCGCGGATGTGTTCGTCCACAATATGCGGGCGGGTGCGGCGGCACGCTTGGGGCTGGACGCCACGACCTTGCTGGCGCGCTGCCCGAGGCTGATCCACGCGTCGGCCAGCGGATTCCGCCTCGGCAGTTCCAAGCAGGATGATCCTGCATTCGACGATCTGATCCAGGGCATGTGTGGGCTGGCCGCACTGAATGGCGCTGGCACCGGCGCGGATGGGCCGCGCTACGTGCCGAGCGTGATGGCCGACAAAATCAGCGGGCACACGCTGGCGACCGCGATCACCATGGCGCTGTTTGCCCGCGAACGGTCAGGCGTTGGCCAGGCACTGCACGTGCCGATGCTGGATACGATGCTGGCGTTTCTGCTACCCGAACATCTCTGGGGCAAGACCATTGACGACGCCGAGGCTGGGCTGGGCTATCCCCGCCTGCTGACCCCGCATCGCCGGCCTTATGCGACCAAGGATGGCTATCTGTGCATCATCGCGGCCACCGATGATCAGTGGCAGCGCCTGTTCACCGTGCTCGGCCGCGCGGAACTGATCGTCGATCCGCGCTTTGCCGATCTTGCCACCCGCACCACCCATATCGACGCGCTCTATGGCGTGGTGGCCGACATGCTGCCGACCCGAACCACCGCGGAATGGCTGACCGAACTCGCCCGCGCCGATTTGCCGCACGGGCCGGCGCATACGCTCGAAAGCCTGTTTGACGATCCGTATCTTGTCGAAATCGGCGCCTTTCCGCGCTTTCAGCACCCGACCGAGGGCGAGATCACCATGATCGCGCCTGCGGTCGATTTTTCCAGCACGCCGTTGGCGATCCGCAGCGGCGCGCCCGGTCTGGGGGCGCATTCTGCCGAGATTCTGCGCGAGGCGGGGCTGAGCGAGGCCGAAATCAGCGGGCTTGCGGCGTGAGCATCGGGCGGCGAGCGGCGGTTTTTGGCGGCATCGCGCTCGCGGCATGTCCTGCTGAGGCCGCCCCACTGGCGGCGGTGCCGATCGACCGGCTGCAAACCAAATGGTGGCGGCTAAAGCACGAGGCCAAACTGCGCGAAAAGCAGGCCGGTCCGGTCGATCTGGTGTTTTTGGGGGATTCAATCACCGAAAACTACGAGAAATCGGCCGCCCCAGCCATCGCCGATTTTCGCCCGGTCTGGCAGCGCTTTTATGGCGATCGCCGCGCGCTTAATCTCGGCTTCGCGGGCGATGCGACCAGCCATTTGTTGTGGCGGATGATGAATGGCGAAATCGACGGAATTTCGCCGAAAGCGGTAGTCATTCTAATCGGTGCCAATAATCTCGGGCGCGCGCATTGGCCGACCGCCGATAACGTCGCCGGGATTGCCGCGGTGGTAGCGACCGCGCGGCAGAAACTGCCGAAGACGCAGATTTTGCTGTTGGGGATATTGCCGAGCGTGCGCAGCGCCTGGGCGAGCCAGACAACGGCGGAGGTGAACGCCGCTTTGGCCAAACGCTATGCGACGGGGCACGAGGCGATGGTGACCTATCGCGATGTTGGCCATGTGCTGGAACGTGGCGGTCTGGCCGATCCGGCGTTGTTTTACGACACGAACCTGTCACCGCCCGAACCGGCTTTGCATCCCTCCCCCGAAGGAATGGCCCGGATTGCTGCGGCGATCGAGCCGGTTCTGGCGGGGATGATGGGAGACCGGAGGCATGGCAGCTAGGCACCAGCACGACCCCATTGCCGCACTGACCGGTCTGCGCGGAATGGGGGGCAGGCGACGCCATGACGGATAGGCATTTCATCCGGTTCGTGTTTCTGGCCGTATTCGCAGTTCTCGCCTTCATCGGACCGGCGACGGATCAGTTGGTCAATCCCAATATGTCCAGCAGGCTGGCCTTGGCATTGGAAATGGTCGAGGACCACGCGGTTACCATCGATCGTTTCGCTCCCTATACGATCGACAAAGCGTCCTATCAGGGCCATTTCTATTCCGACAAAGCTCCGGGGATGGCGTTTCTGGTGGCGCCGTTGCTGGCGCTGCTGCGCGCGCCACTTGTCGCGTTAGGCATCGATACCACCAGTTCGCTGTCAGGCCCGGATATAAATCACGTCCAGGCACCCGGGTTTTACATCTTTGCGATGCGGATCGGCATCCTGTTCGTCAGCACGCTGGCAACCGCCGGCGCGGCGGCGATGCTGTTTCAGCTTTGCCGCGACCTGCGGGCAAGCCGCAACGGCGCTTTATTCGCGAGCTTTGCCTGGGCATTCGCCACCCCGATGCTGGGCTGGGCTACCAGCTTTTTCGGGCACGCTACCGCCGCCAGCCTGCTGGTGACCGGTCTCGCGCTGGTGGTGCGGGCAAACCTTGCAGAAGTGTTGCCAGGGCGGGATTTTCGCCGGGGTCTGTTGGCCGGCTTCGCGCTCGGGCTGGTTTTTGTCGTCGAGTTTACCACCGGGCCAGCTTTGGTCTGCATCGCGGTTCTGGGCCTGTTCTATGCCCGAGGCCGCCCGCTGTTGCTGGCCGGCGCGATGGTCGGCGGACTTGCGCCACTGATCCTGCTACTGGTGTACAATCAAAACGCTTTCGGCGCGCCGCTCCATCTCGGCTATGCCAACGTGGTTGATTTCGCTGGCATGCAGACCGGATGGTTCGGCGTTTCGCGGCCCGATCCGCATATCGCGTGGGAGGTGCTGTTCGGTGCATCGCGCGGCCTGGTATGGATTTCGCCTTTTCTGCTGCTTGCCCCGCTCGCCTATGTCATGGCGTGGCGCGAAATGCCGCGGGGCGTGGTGCTGGTGTTGCTGGCAGTGCCGGTGCTGTTCCTGCTGATTAATGCCGGATACGCCTATTGGGATGGCGGCTGGTCAACCGGCCCGCGTCACCTGACGCCGGGACTCGCGTTTGCCTGCGTGCCGTTCGCCGCTTTGTGGG
Source organism: Acetobacteraceae bacterium (assembly GCA_014377905.1). Taxonomy (GTDB): domain Bacteria; phylum Pseudomonadota; class Alphaproteobacteria; order Acetobacterales; family Acetobacteraceae; genus CAITOL01. Next base: position 19,266 of record JACMOQ010000066.1, read on the forward strand.
ACCGTGGCGGACGCGGGCTCCGGCTGCTGGCCGCGGGCGCGGTCGGCGCCAGCGCTGTGCTGTCGCTGTCGTGTGCGATGGTGGACATGACCAGCCGGCCATTGCCCGACGGGGTTAACACCGTGTTCGACAGCATCCTGCCGCGGCTGGCGGCTGGCGATTTCCACAACAGTCTTACCGAGGGCGGCCCGAACAGCTTCTTGACCCTTCTGGCCCTGCCGGTCATCGTCTATTGCGCCGGCGTTCTTGCAGGGCTGACCCGAAATGCGGCGCGCGCGCGTTGATTGACAGGATGAACCCCACAATGCCGACGATCATCGAAACCCTCGCCACCTATGCCGCCGAACAGAGCCACACCGCCTTATCGGCCGATGTCACCCACCACGCCAAACGTGCGGTCATCGATTGGTTTGCAGCCCTGTTGCCCGGATCGGTGCTGCCCCCGGCGCGCATGCTGGCCGAGGGTCTGGCCGATGAGCTCGATCACGGCCGGGCCATCGTTTATGGCAGCAATCGACGCGCGAGCCTGCGGGCGGCCGCTCTGATCAACGCCACCGCCAGCCACACCATCGAATTCGACGACATCTTCCGTGACGCCGTCTACCATCCCGGCTGCCCGGTGATCGGTGCTGGACTCGCCGCCGCCCAGGCGCGGGGCGCCAACGGGGGGGCGCTGTTGCGGGCAATTGTGGTCGGTTACGAGATTTCGACCCGCATTGGGGTCGCCGTTCAGCCATCGCATTACCGGTTCTGGCATACCACCGGCACTGTTGGCACGTTCGGCGCGGCGGCCTCGGTCGCCAGCATTCTGGGTGCCACCGCCGGGCAAACCGCCCACGCGCTGGCCAATGCCGGCACCTTTGCCGCCGCTTTGCAGCAGGCGTTCCGATCGGATGCAATGTCCAAACCGCTCCATGCCGGGCATGCCGCCGATGCCGGGGCAATGGCAGCGTTGGGGGCGGCGCGCGGCATGACGGGGGCGTTGGATGTGCTGGAAGGGGCCGCAGGTTTTGGGGCGGCCATGTCGGTCAACCCAAACTGGACGGCCGCCACCGACGGGCTAGGATCGCGGCATAACATCACCGCGATGACCTTCAAAAACCATGGCTGCTGCGGGCATTGTTTTGCCGCGATCGACGCCGCCCTGGCGATGCAGGCGGCACATGGCTTCCGCCATCAGGATATCGCCAGGATCGCCGTGGGCGGCTACCAGGCGACGTTCGATGTCACCGGACGAAAATCGGTTTCTACTGAGTTCGAGGGCCGTTTCAGCACCCCCTTTACCGTGGCGACCGCCTTGGTTCATGGCAGTGTGCGGCTAGTGGCCTTCACCCCGGATCGGCTTGCGGACCCGGACGTGCAGGCGCTGATGGCCAGGATCGATGTCACCGTCGATCCGGGTTGTGCAGCCGCCTTCCCAGGCGCGCGGTCGGCGCGGGTGACGATTACGTTGAACGATGGCCGCGCCTTCAGCCACTTCCAGCCGCACCGCAAGGGCGATCCGGAAGATCCGCTGACGGATGCGGAGCTTGAGGCAAAATTCCTCGAACTTGCCGGCCCCGTGGTCGGTGATGCCGCCGCGCGCGCATTGCTGGCCGAGCTTTGGGCGATCGATACGCTTGCTGACGTTCAACTGGCGCCGGTGGTGTTGCGACGGGCAGCGTAGGCAAGGCGTTCTTTCAGTGGACAAAAGGAGTAACTGCTCCGGTTCTCGAAAGAGAGTGCGCCAGGAAGGATGGGGGTAGAAACCACTCCTTTTTTGAA